>NZ_DGRS01000086.1:43958-104476 GCF_002391155.1 Megasphaera sp. UBA4382
TCTTGAATGCCATTCAAGCGCTCTCCCAGCTGAGCTATACCCCCATGTCGTGACTACAAGGGAGATTATAGCATTTACTGATTTTCTTGTCAAGGCAAATTTTGAATCCGCCGGGAACTTCCCGTTCAGTCTTTCCAGTCTTCTGACAGGGTCGGAAGAGAAATAGGCTCATTCATTCCGCGTCCGTTTCTTTTTTCTATCTTCATACCTAATTCCTGCCGTATCTGGTCCCGGAGGTCGTTCCAATTGGCCCAGTACTGGCGCTTTTCTCCTTCCAGAGCCTTGGTAATATCGGCCAAGGCTGTCCTGTTTTTATGGCTTTTCCACTCACACCAGGCCTTCTGGGCATAGAGCTGGCTGCGGAAGGCCTGTTCCAGGGAACCTTGTCTCTCCGTATCCAGACACTGTAATGCTTTTCCCAAATACCCCGCTGCGTCTTCATATCGTCCAGCCTGGATAAGCAGCAGGGCATAGTCCGTATTCCCTCTTGCCGGATTCGTATCCTTGGCCAGCCAGGACGCATAGCGGGCCAGCCCTTCTTGTACTTTTCCACCATAGATAGAAAGCCAGCTGGCGTAATAGGCTTGTTCCCGGGCCGGGATATACGTCCGGTCGGCTTGTTCCAGCCAGTGAGCCGCTTCCAGAGGCCGCCCCTGATTATATTCCAGCAAGGCCAGATTCCAGCAGAGCCCCGCATCATGAGGCGACAGCAAAACGGCTTTTTTTAATTCATCCCGAGCTTTTCGTTCATTTCCCTGCAGGAGCCAATTATACGCCCGCAGCGCATGAAGATGGGCATTATCCGGTTTCAATCGCAACGCTTCCTCGCAGGCAGCAGCTGCCCGTACATAGTCCTGCTGTTGGTCCGCCCAGGCGGCTTCCATGACTGGGCGATACAGCACCGGATCTTGTGCTGCCTGATTGGCCGCTCCATAGGTCAGGTCTTTCAATATACCATCCCGCCACACGGTGGCAACCTGCACCATTTTCGGCCAGGCTTCAGGCAGATGCAGTTCTTTATGCATTTCCTGCCGTTGAATTCTTTCTGTCAGAAGGTGTTCCTGCCGTTCCCCTGCATCCGCCGGAAGGGGCGTAGTCATGACTTCTTTCAGCATATGTTCCAATACCTGGTTTCCCATTCCCCAGGTATTCATGGCATACCGGACATAGCCGTCGCGATCGATAAAAATCAATTGCTCCATCCGGCCCAGTTTGCTATATGAGGCCTGGTCGGTATAGAGTTTGGGTAAAGAAATATCCCAGTCCCGCAGTTCCTGAAAACGGGACTGATTGGGCGTGGCCGGAAAAACGATGTAGAAATCAGCCCGCCCTTTGTATTTCTTCTGCATTTCCTGCACAAATTGCAATTTCTTATCCAGCTGGATGCTGTGAGGAATGGGCTGGGCCATATACAATAATGCAGCCCGATGATTCTGTCCGATATTCGACACCGTCTTTTGTGTTCCCATATCATACAGCGCCACAGACGGTATCCGGTCTCCCGGTCGGACGCCACTTTCCATCGCTTTTCCAGACTGCCAGTGTACTGTCCCAGATGAACTCATACCGATACGTTGTCTGGCAGCTGGTGCCGCTGTCTGCGTTCCCGCCTCCGTGGCAGCACACAGGCTTCCCACATACAGCGCCAATGTCACCGTCAGTATCGTCATTCTGATTGACCATTTCCCCACGTTTCTCATCTCCCCTGAATCATACAGATACTATTTTATATGATATTCAGAGTATACCATAATCACTTAAACTATGGCTATATGTTATTCGTATCCCTTATTTTTTTCACAGTGAGACTTGAAAAATCATGGTAAACGATTATAATATAACTATGTTTCACGGGATTATAGCTCAGCTGGTTAGAGCGCTACGCTCACATCGTAGAGGTCGAGGGTTCGAGTCCCCCTAATCCCACCATAAGAATAAATATGCAGCTTCTGTCAAAAGGCAGGAGCTGTTTTTTTGTCGCTCTGCAGCCGGGCAAGATCATGCACAAAAGCTATGTAAATTATAGCCATATTATATTTTATTTTCATGAAAAAGTATTGTACAATACAATCACTCAAAGGGTTATTGTATTTATAAAGGAGCTAATTCATCATGAAAAGCGTAAAAGTCTGTGTTATTGCCTGCATCATTGCCGTTGCCGCTGTCGCTGGTACTGCTTTTGCCAACTATGGCAATGCTACAAATGAAAATTTCAGCAGCCAGGTCGTATATAACTACACTGCCTATGGCAAAATGATTACAGAAGCTGCATTGAATAGATAAGAAACACTTTTGTGAGTAAAGGGACGCCAATTCAGGATTACTGATGGCGTCCCTTTTTCGTGCTCATCTGTACAAGGAAGCATAAAACGTCTACAATAAGGATATCTGCCATATTTCTTCATGACAGGAAGGAGCGTTTATCATGAGTTTAGCCGCAAATACCGCTGATACGGCCCAGACTGCAGCCTCTGCCGTAAAGGCAGATGTGCAGAACCAGGTCACCCAGAGTGTCTCCGCTCTGGATCAGTTAAAAGAATTTTTATTGAACCACGGTCCCGATGTCATCTATGCCATCATCATCTTTATTATTGGCCGCTATATCGCCAAAGGATTCAAAAACGTAGCCATCCGTATGATGACCCATGCCAATTACGATCATACGGTCATTACCTTTGTCAGCCAGATGATTTATTATGCCATCATGGCTCTGGTCATCCTTTCGGCTCTCAATAAAGCGGGAATCCCGACCAATTCGTTTTTAGCTGCATTTGGTGCCTTCGGTCTCGCCGTTGGTCTGGCCTTGCAGAATAATCTGTCCAATTTTGCTTCTGGCCTGCTCATCCTGATTTTCAAGCCGTTCAAAGCCGGTGACTGGGTATCGATTGGCGGCGTCGAAGGCAGTATCAAAGGAATCCAGATGCTAAATACGGCCGTTATCACGAAAGACAACAAAACCGTATTCATTCCCAATTCTATCATCACCTCCAATCAGGTCATCAATAGTTCCTATCAGGATGAACGGTATATTTCTTTCTTGTTCGACATCGGCTACGACAATGATCACCATAAAGCGATCGCTATCCTGAAAGACATTTTCCAATCAGACAAGCGGATTCTGAACGCCGATACGATGGAAATCGGCATCAAGGAATTTGCTGACAATTCCGTGCGTATCGCCGCGTATCCTAAAGTAGCCAATGCCGATTATCTGCCCGTATTCTATGATACCATGTCCCGTGTCAAAGACGCCTTTGATGCCGGTGGCATCGATATTCCCTTCCCACAGCGCGTCGTCTATGTGCGGGAAGAAAAGAAAGAAAATTAGTATATAAAAAGAGGTATATTATGTCTGTATTCCGCACAGTATCTGTCTTTATCCTGATTGCCCTTTCCTGTACCCCGGCACTGGCCCGTACGCCGGCAACTCCCGTGAATGCATCCCATGCCACGCGGACCGCAGTCCATGCCAAAGCGGCTGCATCCGAGCTTCCCATGGTTCAGGGCATTCCCCTTGACCAGGTCCGGGAATTGTATGATCAGGAGCCGCCCCATATTCTGTCTCATTACACGGAAGAACAACCGGCTTCCCTGCGGCCAGTCCTGCGTTGGGACAAAGTAAAAGGAGCCGTATCCTATGAAGTAGAAATCACGCCGCCTCAGATGCCTTCTCAGACGATACGTCATATTTTCGTTCCCGGATATAATGCCGTTCTCCCGGCCAATACGCAAAAAGGGACGGCAACCTGGCGCGTCCGTGCCCTTGATTTCGACTACAATCCTATCACAGCCTATTCACCGGAAGAACCGATGTACGTAGACCCGCAGCAGCAGCCTGCGCTCTACCCTCATCCGCTCAGCAAATTTAACACGGGGAATGGTGCAACACTGCTTTATCCAGTATACAACTGGGTTCCCGTGACCGGGGCCGCATCCTATAAAGTAGAAATTCTCACATCCCCCGACGTAATGCCGGATCAGGATGCACCGGACAATCTGGTTATGGGCCGCGGCACATCTCATTGGTTCGACTGGTATGACGACAGCCCCCGTATGTCCACCCAGACTTTGTACTGGCGCGTCCGTGCTTACACCAAAGACAACCAGCCTCTGGGCGTATTCTGCCCACCCCAGCCAATGATGATTAATCCGGATAAACCGTATATTATAGGCACGCTGGGTGACAGCATTACCCACGGCGGCGGAGACCTGTCCTATTCACCATCAGACTGGGAATTCAGTTATCAGCATTACCTCGATTTTGATACCATTAACCTGGGAGAAAGCGGCGATACCAGTGAGATGACACGGGAACGCTTTGAAAAGGATGTCCTTCCCTTTCATCTGAAATACCTGATCATTATGACCGGCAGCAACAGTCTTCGCGGCTGGACCAGTGCCGACGATGTCATCAGCGACCTGGCTGCTATTAAAGAGAAATGCCTCGACCACGACATTCAGCCCATTTTCCTCACGCTGCCACCTATCAATCCGGCCAATATCAAAAAAGCCTTTGACGAACCGACAGCGGAAGACTGGCGGGAACGTTTTCAGAAGGTCAATGCATGGATACGCCAGCAGACCCATATTGATCTGTCTGCCAAAATCCCGGAAGACCAGGAATTACCGACTGCACTGGGTATCGATGGCATCCATCTGAACAGTACGGGCAAACAGCTCATGGCCGAAGCCATCAATGAACAATGGGCTTCGGTGACAGGAGAAACTCAAGAAACTCGATAAAAACAACGAACCGGCTTTTTTCTATACATATCATGTACGGAAAAAAGCCGGTTTGTCATGCAATATCCACGGAATAATCAGAGTTATGCCTCATCCATGATGACGGCCACCGAACCATCTTCGCTTATGGCACGGCAGGCATTTTCATAGACTTCGACGAATGCATAATTACCGTGCAGGGCCAGTCCTCTGGCCTTTTCCATATATTCCGGCAGCGATTCGCCCCGCTTGTAATGTTCGATGATGTCCCCCGTTAAATCCAGCGTATGGACTTCATAGGGATCACCCAGGTAACACCGGGATACGATGCCAATCAGCGTGCCCCGGATGGCGATTTCCGGAAATTCCTCTTCTATGATTTTCATAAATTTATCGAGCAATTCCGGGCTGAGATGAGCGCCTCCGGCATCGAGCCGGCGCAGTGCTTCACAGTATTCCCGTGAGCGTGGCCTGCGCAGCAGGAGAGCCAGTTTTCCCGTATCCATCTGCATTTTTCCCCGCTGGCGGCGCGGTACCACCGAAAGCCGCGTATGGTTTTCGGTTTTCGTATCGGCCTGCGTCCGGGGACGCAAAATAAAACGTGCCATTCCTATCATCTCCTTACGTTAGTGGCGTGTCAGGACGCGCCGTACATGGAGACGGTCCGCCTGTGGCAGTGTTTCTTCTCCGATTGGACGGCCAGAAGCCGGAACGGCCCGTTCTCTGCCCCAATCGCGGATAGCTTCGATTTTCTCCGGACTGGTTTTCGACAGGGGAACGACATTTTCAAAGGTCGAAATCACATCGTCATCGCTCAGTTTCCCGTTTTCATCAGCCAGGCGGTGATAGGCCAGTTCCCGGACAGTAGATTCCAGATCAGCACCGGTAAAGCCGTCACTCAGTTCCACCAGCTTATCGGCAAATTCCGGAACAGCAGCCAGCCGGGCATGGAGATATCTATCAAAATAGAGCGCCAGGATTTCCCTGCGCTCTTCCGCTGTCGGCAAATCGACAAAAAAGAGTTCATCAAACCGGCCGCGGCGCAGCAATTCGCTGGGAAGCATGGAAACATCATTGGCCGTAGCTACGACAAAGACCTGTTTTTTACATTCCTGCAGCCAGAACAAAAACTGCCCCACCATGCGGGTCGATACGCCTCCATCATTGGACGAGCCGGCGCCGGAAAGGCCTTTTTCGATTTCGTCGATCCAGAGGATACATGGCGACACATTTTCCGCCGTCGTGAGCGCATCTTTCAGCTGCTGTTCCGACTGACCCACATAGCTGCCCTGGACGGTAGCGAAATCGAGGCGGTACAAAGGTAACTGCCAATTTGCTGAAATAGACTTGGCCGACATAGATTTGCCGCAGCCGGGTACCCCGACGAGGAGAATGCCCCGTGGCGGCTGCAGATGAAGCTGGCGCATCTGTTCCCGTTTTTCCGGCCGCAGCAGCTCTTTCTTTTCATCGAGCCAGTTGCGCAGGCCCTGAAGACCTCCGACGTTTTTCATATCAGGATCGACATCAATTTTTTCCAGGCCGGAAATATTGGAAAACAGGCGGTTTTTGGCAGACCGCACTTCGGCCATGTCTTCATTGCGGATTTCTCCATTGGCGACGAGAGCGGCCATGACATTTTCTGCTTCAATCTGGGTGACGCCAGCCAGCGTTGCCGCCGCGTCACGCATTTCCTCTTCGCCCCATTCGATAGGCATTTCCTGACGGTAATCGTCGATGAACCGCTTGATGATGTCATACATTTCGTCTTCTCCGGGAAGATCCAGACTGACGATGAGGCCATGGCGCTGCAGTGTATTCCAGACGGGCTTATTAGTCAGGACAATCAGACAGGTACCGTGTTCGACCGCCAGATTGACTACATCGAGAAGGCGCTGGGCGTCGGATGTATCACTGCTGATATCCGAAACTTCTGTCAGTACCAGCGTCTGATTGTCCCGGTGCTGGGTCCGCATCATATCGGCCGCGAAATCAAGCGCTGACACAAAAGACACCGCACCTTCATCGACCGCATCACCGGTGCGGATATCGTAAATGCCACGGGAAAAGGTATGGACGAAGAAACTTCCCTCTTCTATCATCGTATCCTTTACCATCTCTTCGGCAATATCCCGCAACAGCCCCAGTATACGGCTGCGTTCAATCGTATTGACAACAATCAGGGGAATACGGGCAATGAGGTACCGTTTCAATTGCTTTTTACATTCACTTTTATTGCTCATTTCGTTTATCTGCTCCCTTTATTCCGGCGCCGCAAAAGTACGTCCAGTTCACCACTCGGGTCCTGCCGGGCCGACTCTTCAAGGGCGTCGTCCATATTCTGGCGTGTTTTCTGCAATTCGTCCTGCAGCATCTGCTTTTCTTTTTCGGGCAGACACCGCATCTGACTGGCCTGAAACAGCAAATCGAGATCCCGGTCCAGTTGTTTCAAAGCCTGTTCTATAGGAATTCCATCGTCCTGGGCCTTACGGAAACGTTCTCCTATATAGTCAAACCGGGCGTTAAAGGCTGCCATGAGGCGGCTGGCAAACCGGCCGGCAACAATATCACACCAATGGAGCCGTCCCTGCTGCATGGCCGGTATGGTTTCCTCATCATTCCGGCCGGCTGCAAATTCCTTCAGAACAGGGATCCATTCTGCATAAATACCTGGTACCCTGCTCATTCCCGATACCTCCGTACGACACCGCGGGGAGGGAGAAGATCCCAGTCCGGAAGTCCAGTGATACACTGGGAATGTACCGTTTTATCCCCTGCCGGCCTGCTCTGCGCCGGTTCAGCTAATTCCGATGCCGGCTGTGGTGTCTCTTCCTGCGGGCGCCTGATCTGTATATGCCTGCGCCCAGACGGACGCTTTATATCTTGTCCTGTTTCCATGAATAGTACCTCCTATATGCGGATCCGCCGCGCACTTTCCTGATTGCGGCGAACATAGTCCGATGCCGAAAGTCCATCGAGAAATGCATGCAAATCCTGCTGCCGTTCCATGCCTTTTGTATAGTAATCGTAGAAATCAGCCGTTTCGGCCATGCAGCGGCAGATGCAGTTTTCTTCTTCCCAGGCGTATTGTTTGAATTGTTTCTCCAGTTTCCGCCGTATGCCAAAGGTAGCATAGTATACTTTAAAGGACAGCCCTGCCAGAATCAGTACGCAGGCGGTAATGAAGATATACTGATGGCTGGCATAGGCAGCCGTGATGGCGTTCATCAAAAAGGCCGTAATCCCTGCCAGGATTGCCGTCACAATCAGGCCTCCTATCGGACCGGCAAAGGCCATGCAGAGCAGGGCCACACCTGCCAGCAGCATAAAGGGATGATTATCCAAGACCCAGCCGCCACCATAGTACAGAAGTGCCCCGCCGCCGATGATGCAGAACAGCATGGCGACCACAGTCCATCCCGGCCGGTGCTTGCTAAGTTCTTCCTTCTGCCAGGCATCAATAATGGTATGCAGGGCCGAGAGATGATCCCGTTCATTTCTCCCATCTATGGAATAGAATGTCAGTTTATCCACATGGCCCTCATAGGACAGATTAGAAAAAAATTCAAAGGAATCGGGGAGTTTCTGGACCGTTTCCCCCTGCGCATCGTCAGCGGCGCTGCGGATCCAGTCTTTCGATGACGCTATCGCATACTGCCGCAGGGATATGACTGCCTTTTCTCCGTCATCGAGGCACCAGTCCGTAAGCCAGGAAATATACGGCTTATATACAGACGGCTGTTCTTCTTCAGAACGGTCGGCTTCAATGAATCGTTCCAATAAAACACTCTTGGCCTGTTCCTTTGCTACGGACGCTTCATCATCGTCCATGAGTTTCTGCAGGTCATCCAGCGCCTTCCCAGGCAGATGCGCTCCTTGCAGCAATTCTTCTACACTGGCCTTGGGAGCCTTTTTCAACAGTTTAAACTGTTCGTCTTCATTCAGAGTAACGGAACTGCGCTCCTTATCAAACCAGTCATGCCAGGTCTGGATCTGCTGCTGTATCAGCCGGGCATCCTGGCATTGCTCACTTTTCCAGTCATTCAACCTGCCTTCTACATGGCGAGATCCGGACATGTTCATCAGCCCGTCGGTATACGCTTCCATACAGTACTGGAAATGCTCTGCCAGCGATGAACCATCCTGCTGTCCCAGATACCGTGCCAGCCAGACATCTGCCGCATGGTCCCGTTCTTCCCGCAGGGAAAGGAGGAAAAAGAACAACGATGTCTTCTGGTCATCGGCCTGCAGTGCCCGTCGCAGAGCCTGCTGTGCTTTCACCCGGTCATCGGCAAGCCAGCAGATAAGTGCTGCCAATCCATATGCCATCCAGTAATCATCTGCCGAAACGAGCAGTTCTTCTGCTTTCTTTTGCAGCGTTTCTTTCGTTAGCAGCCCTGTATCCATATTTTTCAGTATACCCTGGGTCATTACCCGGACATCACGTCTGGACAATAATGCCGTCCGCGATGCGTACTCTGATTGTCCATATGCAGTCACACCTACGCGCCCCCTGAACTATGATATAACTATGTTATATTATACAAGATGTTCTTCTGCAAAAAAAGTGCCTTTCTCCCATTCGGTCTGCAATTTTCCCTGCCATTTCTATTCTTCATACTACAAAGGTGTCAAAATATGCTATAATGCTTATTATTCATTTTTAATTATTCCCATAGAGGTGAAACCATGGACTCTCACTCCACTTCTGCAACCATTCATCCTGTAGATGAAATGCTGCCATACGGCAAGCTCTTTGCGTTCGGCCTCCAACACGTCCTGGCCATGTATTCCGGAGCAGTTGCCGTACCGATTATCCTGGCACAGGCCATGCACCTGCCGCCGGAACAACTGATTCATCTGATCAACGCCGACCTTTTTACCTGCGGCATCGCCACCATTATCCAGACGCTGGGCTTCTGGAAAGTAGGTGCACGTATTCCCATGATTCAGGGTGTTACCTTCGCTGCCGTCACACCGATGTGCCTCATCGGTGTCCAGCACGGTCTGCCCGTCATGTATGGTGCCATCATCGCCGCCGGTCTGGTGACTTTTCTCATCGCTCCGTTTTTCAGCCGCTTCATCCGCTTTTTCCCGCCCGTCGTGACCGGTACAATCATCATGATCATCGGGATCACCCTCCTGCCCGTATCCGTCATCTGGATTGGTGGCGGCGGCAATACCAGTGACCCCGCCTTTGCCGGTCCTATGAACCTGTTTCTTGCCTTTATCACCCTGGCTATTGTCATCGTACTCTACCGCTATGGCAAGGGATTTGTCAGTAATATTGCCGTTCTTCTCGGTCTGATTGGCGGTACGATCATCGCTACTGTTCTGGGGCAGACGAATTTTGCCGAAGTCGGCCGCGCCAGCTGGGTCGGTATCGTCACTCCTTTTTCTTTCGGTTTCCCTGCCTTTGATATTGGCTCGATTTTATCGATGATTGTCGTCATGTTCGTCACCATGGTCGAAACAACCGGGGACTGCATTGCTATCGGGGAAATCGTCGATAAACCTATTGGCCGCAAAGATTTGGCCCGTTGTCTCCGCGCCGATGGCCTGTCTACGGTAATCGGAGGTATCTTCAACAGCTTCCCCTATACAGCGTTTGCCCAGAACGTCGGCCTTATCGCCCTGACCCGTGTCAAAAGCCGTTTTGTCGTCACCGCTTCCGGCATCATCCTCATCGGTCTTGGCCTGCTTCCCAAAATGGCCGCCATCGTCGCCTGTATCCCCAACTCCGTACTGGGCGGTGCCGGTATTGCCATGTTCGGCATGATCATCGCCAGCGGCGTCCGTTCCTTATCGAAAGTAAAATTTGAAGGCACTTCCAACCTGATGCTCGTCGCCATCAGCATCGGTGTCAGCATGATTACCCTTACCGTTCCCAATTTCTTCCACTCCTTCCCTTCCTGGTCCCAGATTGTTCTGCACAGTGGCATCACACTGGGCAGCATCACCGCCGTCGTCCTCAATATCATCTTTAACGGTATAGGTAAACAAGAGGAATCGTAATCTGCTTTTCGTTTCTCACAAAAGGAGCATTCTCTGACAGCTCGTTCTTCAGAGAATGCTCCTTTATGTCTATCCGTATACTGCGTGTCCCCTCTTACAGCGATTTAATAAATTCCCGGATTCGTTTTAGTCCTTCCCGGATATTGGCTTCACTCGTTGCGTAAGACAGGCGGATGAATCCTTCGCCATTGCTGCCAAATCCCGTTCCCGGAACGGTGACAACGTGTTTTTCATCAAGCAGCCGGTTGCTGAATTCTTCTGATGAAAGGCCGGTACCGGTAATATTGGGGAACATATAGAAAGCGCCTTTTGGTTCCCGGCAGGTAATCTTGCCGTGCATCATCGTATTCAGCCCTTCGAGCATCAACTGCCGCCGTGCCCGGTACTGTTCCAGCATATCCGCTACAGGCTGCTGACTTCCCGTGAGCGCTGCCAGAGCGGCCCGCTGCACCGGTTCGAAGACGCTGGATACGGCATTTTCCTGCATCTTTATCATGCCTTTGATGATTTCTTCATTAGCTACGGCAAACCCGATGCGCCACCCCGTCATGGCATAGGCTTTGGAGAAGCCATCGACGATGATGGTCCGTTCTTTCATGCCCGGGATTTCTGCTATGGATACGAATTCTTCGTCCGTATAGATAAGGCGGCGGTACATTTCATCGGTAATGACATACAGGTCATACTGTATCGCCAGCTGTGCAATAGCTTCCAAGTTTTCCCTTGTCGCCAGTCCACCTGTCGGGTTGGAAGGGAAGTTCATGAGGATAGCCTTTGTCTTCGGTGTAATCGCCTTTTTGATATCATCGGGATCAAACATGAAATCATTTTTTTCATATACATCGACCAACACAGGCTTGGCATACATTTCCGATACAAATCCGTTGTAATTTGCCCAGTAGGGATTGGATATGATGACTTCATCTCCCGGATCCAGAAGCGTCAGAACCGACAAAAGCAATGCTTCACAGCCGCCAACCGTAACAATGACATTATCCCGGCTGTACGCCATCCCCCGTGGCCCGTACGATGCCGCAATGGCATCGCGCAGTTCAGGAATCCCCGCATTGGGTGTATAAAAGGTCCGGCCGTCCTGTAAAGCCCGGACTCCCGCCTCAATGATGTGTTCCGGTGTGATAAAATCTGGTTCTCCAAAAGCAAAACTGATGACATTGTCGAGTCCGTAGGACTTACCAACCATGCGGCGGATTGCAGAGCCTTCCACACTGGAAATACGTTTGGCTAATGGTTTCATACAAATTCCCCCTGACACATAAATATATATTTTAAATTTTAATGATATGCATTAAATTCGCTCTATATTTTCCTGATTTTTGGTCAAATATAACGAGCACCGCGAAAACAGCTGTGCTCGTTAAAAATGTTAAGTTATGAATGTTATTTATGTTCTGCTTCTTTTTCTGCAGCCAGAGTGACTTCATCGCGCCAGATGCCCAGGCGTGCCACGCAGTCGGCAGCCGATGCATCCCATTTTCCATCTTGGAGGCGCTGTTTGTAATCATCCACCAGAATCTTGACTTTGCCACTCAGGAGGAATACGACAATGAGGTTGCAGATGACACACGTACCATAGAAGAAGTCAAAGGTAGACCACAGGGTCTTTGCTGCGCCGATAGCTCCGACGACGGCCCAGGCACAACCGATGGCATAGTAAATCTTAATCCAGACGCCTTCCAGCCCCAGTGAATTGAGGCAGATGCCGCCGTAATAAATATTGACAACACAGGTCGTAAAAGCAAAGAAGGTAATAATAACCGAAATAAATACAGCCCCGACGGCTACACTGCCAAAGGCAGAGGAAAAACCGGCTGTCGTAAGGGCAGCACCGGAAATACCCGTATTCCACAGGCCCGATGTCATGACGACCATAGCCGTCATGGTGCAGACGACGATGGTGTCAAAGAACACTTCAAAAATTCCCCACAGGCCCTGTTTGACCGGATGGTTGACCGATGCCGACGAGTGAGCCAAAGGCGCCGTACCTGTACCGGCTTCGTTGGAATAAATACCACGGGCCAGGCCCCAGCGGACGGCCAGCATGACCGTACTGCCAGCAAAGCCGCCGGTTGCAGCCGTACCGGTGAAAGCATCTTCAAAAATCATGGCAAAGGCCGCTGGAATCATGCTGGCATTGGTAATCATGACGAAGATAGCGCCGATGATGTAGATGACAGCCATGAAGGGAACGACGAGATTGGCAAAGTTAGCTATACTCTTGAGACCACCCAGGAGTACGGCCGCCATGAGAATTGCAACAGTAATGCCGACGACATAGGGATTAATGGCAAAAGCCGTATTGACAGCATTAGAGATTTCTGCCGCCTGGATAGACGGGGCAAACATCATGCCCGCAGCCATGACAACCGCCCAGAGGACGGACAGCCAACGCCAATTTTTCCCGAGGGCATTCTTGACATACCAGGGAAAACCACCATGCCAGACCCCGCTTACAGGGTCTTTTTCACGATAAGCCAGTCCCAACGTAACTTCCGAGAACTTGACGATGAGGCCCAGCATGGCGATGAACCACATCCAGAAGACGGCACCAGGACCGCCCGTTGCGATAGCGACGGAAACGCCGGCGATATTACCGACACCCAGTGTCGATGCCAGAGCCGTACAGGCCGCCTTAAACGGCTTGATATTGCCGTCACCAGAACCTTTGTCAAAGATTTTGCCAAAGGTATTCTTCATGACATGCCCAAAATACGTAAACTGAAAGAATCCCAGCCGGACCGACATAAAAACAGCCACAAAAGACGTGCCGATGAGCAGCGGCCAGCCCCAGACAAAGTCGGCATAAGCCATCATACCTTTTGCAATCAAACCAAAAAATTCCATACGCATTACACCCCCACAAAATATATAACTTCCCTCTGAAATAATATAAGGATAATATCAATGAGAGCATTATGATGGGGAAGTCAGAAACCATCCTGCTCTTTACATCCCTATCCATCATACCGAATCTATATTTGTTTTCCGAATGAATATCTGTCTATATTGTACAGACTGTACAGCCTGTTGTAAAATTCAAAATTCCGAAAAAAATATTATTAAAACTAGATATTCAGCTGTATCTTAAAAATATTAGGCATAAAATAACAAACTATCTCTATCTTTTTTAATAAAAATAGAATATATTAAGGAAAATCATATTTTGAATCACGTATTATTTTTCGAATTGTATTTTTTATATATAATTTTTCATTTTTTCTATCCATTGTTCCATAAAATTTATAGAATAGTTTAAACATTTTTAGTTCAGATGATTTGTCAGTATACTTGCAGACGATTATAATAGTGGCGTACATTTTCCGTATCATGGGGGGACTGTCATCATGACGAATCTGGAAATTGAAACGTTTCTGACTATTTGCTGGCACAAAAGTATTTCTAAGGCGGCTGAAGCACTGTATATCAGTCAGTCTTCTCTGAGTACGCGCCTGAAAAAGCTGGAACAAGAAATCGGATGTCAACTCGTCGCCCGACGCAACGGGGCCCGTTCATTGGAACTGACTCCGGAAGGAGCGAAATTTTACGAATATGCCTGTCAGTACCGGGAACTGACCCGGCAGATGCTGGCCGTATCTCATAGCAAAGGGCCAGAACAGTTGCGTATTTCCGTCGTCAACAGTATCGGGGCGTTCCTGTTCCCTCCCGTTTACGGGCAATTTCTCCGTCAGTATCCCCAGTACCGGCTGGAAATACAGGAGGCCGATAATGTACCGGCCCTTGCCAACAAAAAAATGAACAGCGGCCTGGTAGACCTCATGTTTCACAGCGACATCCAGCCATCAGAAACGCTGCATATCTTTCCCGTCTTTAGTGAACCCATGGTGCTGATCTGCTCGACCGATTCGCCGTACCCCGAACTAGTAAACAGGGAAGAGCTCCTCATAGACAGGGAAATTTTCACAAAATGGAGCGACACCCAGTACGAATGGCACCAGAATATGTTCGGCCAGGATATCCGGCCGCTCGTCCATTTAGAAATCATGAGCAACTTCCGGATTTTCACATCCCAGCCCAATTGCTGGGCCATCGTCCCCCTGAGCGTTGCCGAAGGAATTGCCGACAACGCTTCCATCAAAATATGCCGGACTGAATTCAAAATACCCAAGCGTGTCACCTACTGTGTCGCTACCCAGGCAGCCCGGACCATGCCGAGTACCCAGGCCTTTCTGGCCTGTCTCCATGAAGAATTGGAAAAAAAGCCGCCCTATCAGCTGGATATCTTGTATTGATTTGTAACCGGTCTATGCTTCGGTGAATACCTTATTGATATTCAAAATAAAAACACGCAGCAAAAACAGGCTCTATGCCCGTCTGTTTTGCTGCGTGTTTTTTTCATTTCCTCATGAAATGTGTGCGCTACCCTTAATATTCGCTCATGAAATGTGTACTCCTTACCAAATATTCGCTCATAAAATGTGTGAAATCGTCTGATATTCGCTCATGTTTTGTTGCAGCCATTGCAGAATATCGGTATAATATACAGTAGGAATACAGGAAGGAGGCCGGTTTATGTTATATTTAGAACGTAAAATTGACACCTTTTTAATACATTGGAAGGAAACCAAAAACAAAAGCCCTCTTATTGTCAAGGGAGCCCGACAAGTAGGAAAAACAGAATCCATCCTTCGATTTGCCCGCCAACAATACGCCAGCGTTATTTATATCAATTTCGTAGAAGAACCAAAATATAAAACCATAACGGAAAATGGCTATAGCGCAAAAGAAATCATCAAAATGATTTCCCTTTTGGACCCATCCAAACGATTTATTCCCGGCAATACGGTCATCATTTTTGATGAATTACAGGAATTTCCAGACATTGCAACTTCCTTAAAATTTTTTAAGATAGATAACAGATTCGACGTAATCTGCAGTGGCTCCATGCTGGGAATACAATACAAAAAAATTGAAAGTAACAGCGTTGGATACAAAACAGATTATGAAATGCACTCTCTGGATTTTGAAGAGTTTCTCTGGGCCCGCGGTTATGATCATTCTATCCGCACCACACTGCTCAATCACATGGTCACGCAAACCCCATTCAGTCCAGGAATCTTATCTACCTTCTTTTCTCTTTTTATGGATTTCTGCATTCTGGGCGGTATGCCAGCCGTCGTACGGGATTACATTGCAAATCAGACATTTGAAGGCTCTTTGAATACACAAAGGCAATTATTAGCCGATTATAGGGAAGATGTCCGCAAATATGCCAGTGGTGTTGATCAGACCAGAATTTTAAATGTTTTCGAACATATACCCGTCCAATTGGCCAAGGACAATAAAAAATTTCAAATCTCCAAAGTAGCTCCCAACGCCCGTTTTAAGGACTATAGAGGATGCATAGAATGGCTGCATGACGCGGGTATTATAAATATATGCTACTGTTTGTCTTTTCCAGAACTCCCACTAAAAGGTAATTATGAAAGTACAAAATACAAAATTTATATGAAGGATACCGGCCTGCTCGTGGCCATGCTGGATGAAGAAGCACAGGATGATTTAAGGGTAAATAAAAATCTGGGAGTGTATAAAGGCGCTCTATATGAAAATATCGTAGCCGAAGCTTTGGTAAAATCCGGCTACGATCTGTATTATTACAAAAAAGAGAACGCCACATTGGAAGAAGATTTCTTCGTCCGCACAAAAAACAGTCTTGTACCCGTAGAAGTAAAATCAACCAATAACAAATCAAAATCACTGCATACCCTGCTCAACAGCAGAACATATCCCGATATCCGGTTTGGCATAAAATTGATTCGCGGAAACATCGGTCATGCAGAACAAATTTTAACCTTTCCCTATTTCTGCACCTTCCTGCTCAAAGAATACTTACAAGCATCAGCTGGCAGTCCATCCACCATCGATGCATAAATCGGCACCAGTAATATAGCTGGCTTTTGATAAAGCCAGGAACAACACGGCGTCGGCAACTTTGTTTCACCGTATCAGCCACCAGATTCTTTATTTACACCCACCTTTCTGACATCACAAGCTAAGACATTGACCGTCATGCCAGCAGCCTTCAACTCATCGGCCAGCGCCTGGTATTCATCGGGATGTCGACTGACAATCACACAACGCGCTCCCGCTTCCCAAAACCTGCGTACAATCGATTCGCCAATCCCTTTGCTGACACCAGTAACCACGACAATCTTTCCAGCAAACTCACCCATCCTGTCATTCTCCCTCATGTATAATAGTAAAAAAATTTTACTATATATAATTTCGCCGGCATGAGGAAAATATCCTTTAGGGAATTGTGAAAAATATTTTTGCTCTACAAACTATACTGTTCTTTGATCATATCCCATAGCCCCAACTTTTTCAGTTTTTCTATAGGAGCTCTGAATGTAGCCGTCACGGTTCCCGGAGCCCGGCCAATTTCTAATCCGCCACTAATAGTAATGCGATTCATGACCTGAGGCACTGTCATATCAAGTAAATCTGCCGCACGTTGCATGGCACATTCAATAGCAATATTCAAATTAGCTCCTGTCCCTATAAAAGAAATAGGAGCAGCTTCTTCAAGTTTCACCCCCCATTTATCAGCCTCTTGTTGTGCCAGTATCCTTTCTGTATCGGTAAGCGGCTTAGCAAGATACGGCAAATCTTCCAACAGAGGCAGCAAGATTGGACCATCAAGAGTCAATCCTTTGATGACCGAAACCTGCAAAATCGCAATACCCGATACATCACAGGTATGACCGGCAATTTCTCCGTCTCCCTGCAATGCGTGCATATCACCTACGTAAACACCGCCACCGGGAACACGAACTGGTGCAATGAGTACAGATCCTGCCCTGACTCTGTTAATATCCATATGCCCATCGGTGACAGTTTTCAATTCTTCTTCACTTTGCGCATATTCATGAGGAGCGCCTACAAGAAATTGTCCAAAATCACGGGCATTATGAGAATCCGGAGTATTGACAGGCGGCGTCGTTCCTAATTGCCCTAAAAAAGGTCTCAATCGTGTAGCTATACCTGGCAAATCATGTGGGGCCAGTGTTACCACAGGATTCTGAATAGAATTATCTGGCGTCTGCATAAATGTACGACCAGAATGAGCTGCCGCTTCAGCTCCTTTTTGATCAAGTGTGACCCCGATTGTGTGATTATCATCGAATGCAATCGTATATCCACTGGTGAAAGCGAAAGGCGCTACAGGAGCATCACAGTTTTTGCAACGAATAGCATCCTGTCCAATTCCCTTAATGACCGTCTCCTCATATAAAGTGCCACACTGAGGACATTTCCCAGCAACAAATGGATCCCCCAGACACCTATCAGGAAAGACTTTATCATTACCTGACGCCGTACCATGCGATGTAATTTGAACCGAAACAATCTTAATCGCAATTGCATCTCCAACCTCAGCATTTTCTACTTTCACAGGTGTTGTCACTTCGTGACCCCACGGATAGCAGGGGTTAACATTGGTCCCCAACAGCCCGGTGCTGTGTTAGCAACAATATATCCTCCATCCGCTACCGGGCCTGTCATAGGAACATTTGGTCCTAAAATACCGTTTGTAAATGTGTTGACAAAAATTGTACGTTTAGCCATATTGCCACCTCCTCACAGAATATCTGTTTTTATATTGCCTATATATAATTTATTCTCCTAATCAACGCAATTTCCTTTTCAACATTTTTCCAATTCTCATATATTGCATAAAGAATATTGGCGACACGATAAATTTCTTTGTACGTGTCGCCAAATTCAAGTATAGAAAGAAAGTTTTAGGGTTATCTCTTTATTTCCTGAACAAGTTCAGAAATCCTGTGTACACCTTCGATAATATTATCTTCCGAAGTAGCATACGATATTCTGATGTAATCCACATAAGCATCACCGAATGCTTTGGCTGGAACTGTCGCTACATACTTCTCTTCCAACAATACTTTAGCAAATTCATCACCTGACAGCCCCAATTTAGAAACATTAACCAATAGGTAAAATGCTCCATCCGGTTTAGAATAAGTCAATTCAGGAATTTTAGATAGTTCCTTTACAATCAAATCACGTCTCTTAGAAAAAGTTTTAACCATCAAATCAACGGCCTGCTTTGTATTTTTACTTTCCATTGATTTACTTAATCCCACTTGTATGAATGTTGTACCACTTGTAGTCGAATATTGATGCGTGCGCATAATCACATCCGCCAGATGTTTAGGTGCAGCAATATACCCTACTCTCCATCCTGTCATTGCAAAAGTTTTAGAAAATCCACTGACTAATATAGTTCTTTCTTTCATATCGGGAAAATTAGCAATGGAATAAAATACTGAATCCCCATATACTAATTGACTATACATTTCATCCGATAAAATAAGGAAATTATTTTCTCTTGCCAATTTACAGATTGCAGCCAGTTCTTCACGTGTAAATACGACGCCACTAGGATTATTGGGATTATTAATGATTAACATCTTAGTTTTAGATGTAATCGCAGCTTGAATAGCTTCTATATCTAATCGGAAATCTTTCAATGGTACATCAACAAAATGTGCTTCGCACATATTAACTAATGATTTGTAATTTACAAACGAAGGAGTAAGCACAATCACATCATCATCAGGATCAACGAAACTTAAGATGGTATTATTTAACCCTTCTGCACCACCTGATGTCAAAATAATTTCGCTGTCCGGATCATAATCCACACCGGTTTCATTTTTAATATAATGCTGCAATGTTTTACGTAAGCCAGGATAGCCCCGATTGGAAGTATAGTGTGTAAAATTGTCTGTTAATGCCTGAATAGTAGCACTTTTTATATCTTCCGGCGTATCGAAGTCCGGTTCTCCAATACTTAAAAATATTACTGGATTTCCTTCATTCTTCAAGATAGTTGCTCTTTCTAAAACCTTACGAATTGCTGATGGATGTACATTTTTTAATCTCCGGGCTCCTATTGAAAAATCATATGCATGTTCCATAATATCCCTCCTATCCATTTGCATTAGTCTACTTTACTTTCTTCCTTACGATTATCAGCAGCCGCCTGAGCAGCCAGATAACTTTGTCGGAATGATTTGCCACTGACCATAATACCTATAATAATGAGCAACGCACTTGATCCTAACCCCAGATACAAAGGATTAATAGTTAAATGCAATACCATTTTAGAAATGATTGGCAGTAATGTACCACAACAAATAGATGCAAAAGCCCATTTAGGAGTTAGCCATCCCGGTTTAAAGACAGCAAGCGACAAAGGTACAAATACACCTGCTCCACGAAGAATCATGGAAAGGAAATTTAATTCCAAAATAGTCGCATTTAAATATAAATATGAGAAATAGGTGCCTACTACCATCGTAATAAGAATCGTGAGCCGATTCGTCAACAGTATTTTTGAATTAGATTTAACATGCATTAAATTTCCTACAAAGTCACTGGCAAATAAAGTGCCAATAGCCAGTGCCATCCCGGCAGTTGAACTGATAATTGCCAGTAAAATTCCCGCAATAGCTACACCGCCTAACCAATCAGGAAAATATCCTAAGAAAAAAGTAGGAAGTGCCTGAATAGGTATAATTTCCGGATGTGTCGCATGCATAAACATCCCAATAGCAACGATAGGCAAGCCTATAGGGATAATAATTGCTGAAGCCGTAAAAGCTCCACGCGCCGCTGTCTTTGCATCACTTGCAGAAAACAAAGCTTGAATATATGCCTGTGCCGATAATATACCTACCATCATTGAAAAGATATTTCCCAAAACTTCTGCCGTACCGCGACTAAATAAATTAAACCAAGGGTCATATGGAAACATTGCATGGAATTCATCGCTAGGCATAGATGCTAAATATTTAATAGCAATAAAACCACCTATTAGCAGAGAGCCCCATAGTAAAGCCATCTTTATCAAACCAGTTAAACTATTCCCTTTCTGACCGCTAAAAAACACAGTAGCAACGACAACAAAAACGAAAAGCACAGAAGATACTTCCGGGGTAATGCCTAATACTTGAATAAAAATCTGAATAGCTGCAATTGTCCCAGGCAATTGAGAAATGAGCATACTAAGGATTGTTGCAACACCAACCATGACCCCTGCCCATTTTCCATAATGAAGTGTGAAAAATTGTGGCAACGTTTCAAGACCTGTTCTCCGTAACGGTTTAGCATAAAACAGTCCCATCACGAAAAAAGCAAGTCCAGCACCTAACGCATACGCCCAACCAGCTAATCCTACTTGAAAAGCCATCTGTGCCGTGCCGACAGTCGCTCCTCCACCAATAATGACACCAGCAATACTACCAGCTACACGTGGCGCAGTCGCTTTTCTCCCCGATAAACTAAAACCAGCTGCAGAATTTACGCCTCTTGCAGAATACACTGCCACACCAATAGTAGCTAAAATCGTCAATGCAATCGCTGCTAAGTGCATGAATGAAACTTCCATTCAGCTCACCTCTTTCTCTACAACATTAATCTTCCTTTGCCATATTTATTTTCTCTTACTCTTCCTTCCCAGATACATACGCGAAGGATCTACTTTCATGCGGAGTATTTCCAATTCTTTTGCCGTCGGTGGAGTAAATGGTTTTGCTCTGGATATGTCTAAATCCCATCCCGTATTTTCTTTTACTTGTTCAGCCGTTACCCCTGGAAAAGTTTCACTCAGGTATAAGATTCCTGTCTCTGGATCTGAGCGCAAAATTGCCAAATCACTGATGACACAAACTTCCCCTCCACGGAAAATTCCTTTGTTAAACCGATTTTCACTGCCAGCTCCACGGATTCCACACGGACTCGTCAAATATTCAACATGTTCAGGAAAGCGCCTTTTTTCATGCACCATGGAAACAATAATTTTATCTGCCAGACTGGCAATATTATTAGCACCACCACTTCCAGTCATCCGTGCTTTCGGTCCTTTTCCCGTATCAGATACTGCCGCCGGCCAATATCCTCCTAAAGAAGTGGAATTTAAGTTGCCATACATATCACATTCTGCTGCACCTAAAATCCCAACCGTACAATATCCCCGGCAGGCAATAGTGCCAAATGCATCGGCCAGTGTCGATAATGTAGCTGCCCTATAAGACGCTCTTGGATCCGCAACAGAAACTGGCAGGTGTTCAATATCCGGGTCCACGGTTCCAGCCTCTAGAATAATCATCATATCAGGTGCTGTTGTCCGCTTGGCCAGTGATGCAGACAATAATGGCAGTCCCGTTCCAACAAATGCACATGCCCCATCCGGTAGTTCCCGTGCCGTGGCTACAGCAAGTAATTCCATAAACGTACTTTGATCCACTAGTAATTTTTTTTCTTTTAAATACTTTTCATACTCGTTCAATCATTTCACCCCCGTTCCAAAACGATCAACTTCCGGATTGTAATGGTACTGTGGATCCGTACGCAGAGACCATAATTTATCCCATCCAACTTTTTTTTCTAAGAATTCCCAATCATCTTTTGTGTCGGTTACATAATTCAGCCAATATTCCTTTACAACTTCTTTGGGCTTATGATTAACTACTTTAGTATAATTTCTAAACCATTCATAATCATAATCATAATAATTGGGCACACACGTTGGATATGCACCAAATGGTTGTTCCACAATGGCAGAAACAAATGCTCCTGGAATCTGATTATGTTCCGGATTTGTCCTGATTTCATCAGGTGAACAAATTCTTTCACATTCCACTATCAACGTGCGCCCGCACAAAGTTTGATCTATATCCGGACCAATCAATCCCTCCATCCGAACTGTTCCATCTAAAGCAACGCGCTGAACATGAATAACACATACCTCTGGCAGAATAGGCGGAACTAATGCAACCTTAACGCCTTCATTTCCCGTATATGCTGTTGACCGTTCTTTATATTTCTCATACAAATTCGTGGTATTGGGACACGAATCATCACCAGATTTAAACGTTCTCGGCCGGAGTCCCCAACCATCAAAGGGGTCATCAATTACGCAATATTTATGCGGTGGAATCCCCGGATGTTTCCATTCACCCTGCGCATTTTTTCCTCGCAATCCGGCTTTCCCGAAGACATCATATGTCATCAGATCGCTGCCCATATCAGTCATGCATGGCATAAACGGCAAGCCGTATTTACCTGCGATTGTGCGTAAGGCAAAACTCCAGTTGGAGTAGTCTTCTATCAGTTCGATTTCGCCATTCTGGATAGCCTGGCGGATTGCATACGCTACAGGCATTCCACCTTCCAAACCAATATACGTTGATTCGAGCCATTTAATCAGGCCTGCTCCTGCCAGCATTTCTTCTACATAGGTACCACCGTTCATGGTTACATACAGATCACCCACCCCCTGCCGGACAATCTCTCTGGCAATCGTGTTGGGCCTGCGCAAAAGAGTAAATCCCCCAAAGGCTATATGGGTACCTGGCTTGATATATTTTTGTACCGCCTCTTTTGCAGACATGACTTTATCTTTTAAGTCTTCTCCCATTCCGTTCACCTCGCTTAAAACGTTGTTGCAATTCTTTTATTTCATCATATGTTAAATATAAGTCTCCGTATCTTTTAGTTCTTGTATCGGACTTAATACACTTTTTTATTATTTTTTTCAAAATAAACTTTTTCCTGTCTGATATATTATTTTTCACATCCGATTTCCTGTACATATGTCAAAAGTAGTGATAGTTCATCATGAAAATGATTCAAATATTTATATTGCCGTTGCAGCTCATTACATATCAATTTCTTTTTTTCAGATGATAATTCTGCATCAGCAAAAGAGCTCTGCAATATATCCGCTTTTTTCAATAAATCACCTATTTGTATTTCAGGTTCTGCCAAATTATTGACAAGTCCGTTTCCAAGTAGGAGAACTCGTAAAATATCTGGCCAGTTTCCCATTTTTTTATGTTCATCCATGCTGCATACTCCCATTTTCGTGTATCGTAATAACAAAATCCGGACAAATATTGATGCATTTCAAACATCCAATACAGGTTCCATCTTCATTTACTTTCATATAATCATAACCTTGTGAGTTAACCTTACCAGAACGGCAGAACATCTGCTGCGGGCATACCATTTCACAATAACCACAAGACTTGCATAACGTTGAATCTATTTCTGGAAAAAATTTTCTATTTTTTGCATCCATAAAGTTCACCCCCTACGTCATAGTTCTAGCCGTTTCCATACCAACCTTCACGGCTTCAATATTCATATCTGCAATAGCTGGTTTAAATTTTTGTTTAATGACTTCGGCCAAACTTGTAAAACTGACAACGGGCACTTTTTCAATCATGGCACCGATTGCCACTAAATTAGCCATTTTAGGTGAACCAAGTTTCTGAGCTATTTCATGGAAGGGAATCCCATGCCAGCCCAAGGCATCACAGTTTTTCATCATGCCACAATCATATAAAACATTTGTTTTTATGTTTTTGTATTTATCGATTGCAATATCATTTAAAGCTATAATAATGTCAGGATGTTGAACTTTCTGATATAAGATTTCACTGTCACTTATGATGACTTCTGCCGAACTAAATCCGCCACGCTGCGCTACCCCATAGCTTTGGGTCTGCAACGCATTTTTTCCGTCTATAATCCCCGCCTTAGCTATCATGATTCCCGATGTCACCAAACCTTGTCCACCGGTGCCTGCAAAAATTAATTCATAGGTGTTTTTCATTGTATCCGCCCCCTATTTTCCCTGTGCCATATGCTGCCTGACAGACTGATACCGTGTCATGAAATCCGGTTCATCCCGGTCAACTAATTTTCCAGTTATGTAATAGCCTTTTTCTGCCGCATGATCTATTTCATTATATTTTTTTGCTGAAACGCCTTTTTCTTTTAGCATTTCCATCATCTTCACAGGCGTCTTCATTTGATTTCTGGGTCCGAACAAAGTTGTACACGGGCTGATTACTTCAATCATGGAAAACCCTTTTTTCTGTAGACCTTCTTTAATGCGGGTTTTCAATGCCAATCCCTGATAAGCTGTTTCTCTGGCAACATAATTAGCCCCGGCTACTTCAACGAGTTTACATAAATCAAATGCCCGTTCCGGATTACCTGCAACAGACGTCTGAGTTATAGCATGAGCTGGCGTCAATGCCGACATTTGTCCACCCGTCATTCCATAATTGCAGTTATTGACAACAATCGCCGTCAAATCAATATTCCTCCTTGCTGCATGAATCAAATGATTACCTCCGATAGTTGCGCCATCACCATCTCCCATGATGACAATAACGTGCAAATCCGGATTCGCAGCTGCAATTCCTTCTGCAAAAGGAAGCGCTCTCCCATGCGTAGTATGCAACAGATTTCCCGTCGTAAATTCGCCGGCTTTTCCCCAACATCCAATACCCGTAACAAGAACGAAATCTTTCTTTTCATATCCCAATTCTTCAATAGCCCGTAACATAGAACTCAATGTAATGCCATTACCACATCCTGCACACCACATGAGTGGCATTTTAGCTTTATTTAAAAACTGCTTTCCCGTTGCATATGCCATAACCATGCCTCCTACTCTATTGCCTGCATAATCTGTTGCGGCGTAATGCCTACACCACCACAAACATTTACACCAATAACCGGAATACTCAGATCAAATATCTTACGTACCTCTCCAGCAATCTGCCCAGAATAGTTTAATTCCGGAACGATTACTTTTTTTACCTGACCTGCATATTGAGCAATTTCCTGATTTGCAAAGGGCCATACCGTCTGCAATTGTAATACGCCAGCCTTTATTCCTTTTTTACGTGCTTCCTGAGCCGCTACTCTCGCCGCACGTACAGGAGATCCAGTAGCAATAACAAGCACGTCACAATCATCTACATCAAATTTCTTAGTAAAGATAATTTCTTCTCTATGCATTAACAATTTCGAATGAAGTTGTGCTACACGATGTTCACAGTTTTCTGGAGAATTATTGGCAAAACCATTTTCACCGTGCATCGTGCTGTTAATCCGTACAGTATATTCACTGCCAAACGCCGCCATTTCCGGAACGGCACCCGGAGTAAAATCATATTGCATGAACTGTTCCGGTGCACAATCCGGTGTTTTTCTATTTACGATTTCCATTTCACCTGGTTCAGGAAGAAGTACACTTTCACGCATATGTCCCACGATTTCATCAGGAGCCAGAATAACGGGAACTCGGAATTTTTCTGCCAAGTTAAAGGATTTGACAGCCAGTTCATAGCATTCCCGCACAGTTGCAGGTGCCAGACAGATGATTAACTGATCTCCATGACGCCCCCACCGGATCTGCATAAAATCAGCCTGTGCCGGTTTCGTTGCCAAACCGGTACTAGGGCCTACGCGTTGTACATCCACAACAACAAGGGGAATCTCACCTACGATGCCTACTCCCAGATTTTCCTGCATTAATGAAAACCCTGGTCCACTAGTAGCGGTAAAAGATTTCACCCCGGCTGCCGAAGCGCCTATGATAGCAGCCATACTAGCCAATTCATCTTCCATCTGCATGTACGTACCGCCAAGTTTTGGTAGTTCTCGTGAGCAAATAGCGGCAATCTCCGATGAAGGAGTAATAGGATATCCGGCAAAAAAGCGTGCGCCAGCGTAAAAAGCTCCTTGCGCTAATGCTTCATTGCCCTGAATTAATTGAGCTGTCCGTGTCATAATTACTCTCCTTTCAAGCTTTTCGTACTGTAATCAATCATTCATCATTCTATGTGAAATATTTATGCCAAAATAATTGAATTCCTGATTATCAATTATTCTCCTATTGCATTCCGCACGGTTATGCGGTATATTACAATTATTCATTGGTATTTTTTTCAAAAAAATCAACAAATACATTCTATTAATTAGCTTATTTTTGTTTAAAATTTATACTCTGTCTATTTTTTTTACGCATTTATGTGAGGATGAACAATTTATGAAACGGGCACAAATATTACTAATTTCAACTTACGCAGAATTGACAATGCAAGCAAAAAAGATTGCTAGAGAATTAGGCATTCCCATTGATGTATATGAAGGCGGCATTTTAAATAATGGTCATATCTATGCTGCCGCAAAAGCCGATTTATACGACGTTATCATAAGCATCAGCGGAACTGCCGAAACGATAAAAAAAATGGTTACAACTGTGCCAGTTCTTTCGATTGAAACGACATCAGGTGATATTCTAAGGGCACTAGGACAGGCAATCCGTTTTAACAAACCATTAACCTTAGTCAGCTATCAAACCAGCAAAATAAATGAATTAGAGGATTTAACCCAATTATTAAATGTAAAGTATCAACTTCTGCCTTATTCTTCAAAACAAGAATTCGAATCACAAATTTCACGTGTAATGGACTGGCATGATACGACTATAGTTGGACATGGTGGCTGTGTACAGGAACTGGCGCACCAAAAAGATATGGATTACGTGTTGATTAAGCCGAGTTATACCGCCATAAGACAGACACTCAGTTCAGCTAAAAATATAATAGAGGCCATTAATAAGGACAAATTTCAAAATAATCGCTTGACAAGCATCATCAATTATTCTTTAGAAGGTGTCATATCTGTTTCAAAAACAGGCGATATCACCTGTTTTAATACGGCTGCAAAAAAAATTTTTAATTTAGAAAAATCACCAAAAACAATCCATGATAAAAATATACCTCCACTTCTAAAAGAACTATTAGGGGACCGGTCCTTCATCCACGATAAGGTACTAAAAGCCACTCCGCAAAATCTTATTTATAGCCGTATTCCCATAAATATTAACAAAGACCTCGAAGAAACCATCATCATGGTACAAAGAGTATCTTACTATCAAAAAATAGAATATAGTACGCGTATGCAATTAGCTGCCAGAGGCTTAGTTGCCCACCATACATTTTCAGATATTATCCACTCCAGTCATATAATGGAGATTGTCATAAAGAACGCCAAGCGTTTTAGTAAGACAACGGCAACTATTTTGATTCAAGGAGATACAGGAACTGGCAAGGAATTATTTGCACAAAGCATCCATACGGAAAGTCAGGTAAAAAACGGCCCATTCGTCGCTATCAATTGCGCAGCCCTTCCAGAAGATTTGTTAGAAAGCGAACTGTTCGGATATGAAGAAGGCGCCTTTACCGGTGCACGAAAAGGAGGAAAAATCGGATTATTTGAATTGGCCCATAACGGAACTATTTTTCTTGATGAAATCGGAGAACTCCCTTTATCTATCCAAAATCGTTTATTGAGAGTCCTTCAGGAAAAAGAAATCATGAGAATCGGTGGAACCAAAGTGATTAAAGTAAACGTCCGTGTCATCGCCGCTACTAATAAAGACCTGTACGATCTCATGATGCAAAATAAATTCCGTCCAGATTTATACTTCAGATTAAATGTCCTGACATTAAAAATACCAGCCTTACACGACCGTCCTGAAGATATCAAAGGCTTAATCTGTTTCTTTTTACAGAAATATAATGTCCAATACAGCCGGAATATACTGATGTTTTCGCCCTTAGTATTATCTATATTAAAAAAATATCCCTGGCCTGGAAACATCAGAGAATTAGAGACCTTTATTGAGAAAATTGTAATCACAGCCGATTCTGACACCATCGACGAAACATTTATCAAAAATACACTAGAAGAATATACAGGAAATCACTTTAGCCTGGATAACTCAAAGCCTGATACGACTGTAATTCCTAAAGGCAATTTTTCCGAAGATCAAAGTCATATCGTTGTGAAGATTAATACATTAGAGAAAATGGAGGAAGAAATAATCAGACTGCTTCTGCAAAAAGAAAACGGAAACAAACAGAGTTTAGCTACCAAATTAGGGATTAGTCGTGCCACAATCTGGAATAAATTAAAAGAAAAAAAGGAATAAAAAGAACCCTGTCAGCACTTCCCCTATTGCTGGCAGGGTTCTTTCTATTCATCCTTCAGGCCTGTAATGTAATCCAGGGACACGTTATAAAAACGTGCTAATATAATCAACTTCTCCACAGAAATTTTTCGTTTTCCTAATTCATACATACCGTATGCTTCCTGTGTGCAATTTAAAAGTTTAGCAACTTCTCGTTGAGATAATTTTCGTTCCCGCCGCAATATTCGCAGTCGAGCATAGTATTCCATATATCTTTCCCCACCCTCCTATAATTATCTTAATTTAGTATAATACATTTTGCATAGTTTTGCAAAAATATTATCTATACGTTTTTCTTATTGCTTTAGGAGGTTCAATTTTTCTCACTTATATTAATAAAGATATCCTACTTTTTATTATAAATATTTAAGTATTGTGTCGCATTTTTTCTTCTCAACATATAGACAAAATACATATTTTCGCCATATAATCTATGTGTTATAATCATTTTCTGTAAAGTGCAGTATTATATTATGTTTATTTATGCTAATTAATATTAATATTTATATATTTTTAAAACAAATACTAGATACAAATCTATTTCATCCGATGTTTATTTCGGTGATTTATCAATCAAAATATAATTATATTATCATCGCAATTCATTGATATCCGGAAAGACATTCAAAGTTTTTATACACGAATGAGTTCCGATAAATATTTCTAAAATAAATGATAAAAAAATCATCCATTTGTTTTCTCTTTACTTTGATATATACCGTGATATAATGAAGTTGCCTATAGCAAAACAAATATTTTATTTAAAAATCTTTGCTAAAAGTCTGAAAATATTTCGAGAGGGGCTGTCTTTTCCAATGATTAATGTAAAAGCGTTAGCAGATGCTCACTATGATGAATTAGTTAAATTACGTCGTTATTTTCATGAACATCCGGAATTGTCCAACATAGAAGATGCGACATGCGATACAATCCAAAAAAAGTTGGAAGAATATGGAATCCGCACCGAAGTCGTGGAACACGGTGGCGTTTTCGGTTTTATTGACAATGGCCCTGGTAAAACTGTTCTGATGCGTGCCGATATTGATGGTCTTCCTATTCAGGAAACAGAAACCAATCTGAATCAGAAACGTGTATGTGTTTCCAAAAATCCTGGTGTAATGCACGCCTGCGGTCATGACGGCCATATTTCTATGCTGCTCACAGAAGCTAAAATCCTGCAGGAAATCAAAGACCAGTGGTCCGGACGCGTCATTTTCATGTTTGAACGAGCCGAAGAAGGCTCCGATGCGACACAGCACCTCATGCCGTACCTGCTCAAGCAGAACATCGATTACTGCTATGGCACCCATGTCCGCTGGGATGTACCGGCTGGTAAAATCAATGTAGAACAAGGAGCAGCCATGGCCGGCGGTTTTGCCTTCCAGATTAAAATCAAAGGTCACGGCGGTCATGGTTCCCGTCCAGACCTGTCCCAGAGCCCTATTGACTGTTTCCATGCATTCTATGGCAATCTGCAGGCACTGCGCATGCGCGATGTCAATCCGCTGGAATGCCTGACTCTTTCTATCGGTACAGTCCAGGCCGGCTCTGCCTATAACGTCATTCCGAATGAACTCTTCTTCGGCGGTTCATCCCGTTTCTTCAGTTATGAACATGCTGGCAAAAAATTCTACGATGACTTCCTCAAACTTCTCAAAAACGAATGCGACAACTACGATTGCACTTATGAACTGGTCCGCATGAAACAGCCGCTCTTGGAAGTCCGCAATAACCCGGTCTGCGGCGATTATGCCCGCAAAGCTGTTGCCAAATATCTCGGCGAAGACGCCCTGTACGATGTAGAACCTTGGATGGCTTCCGAAACCTTTGGTCTGACTTTGTCCCTCTTCCCGGGAGTCTTTACCTTTACCGGCATTGCCAATAAAGAAAAAGGCTGCGGCGGAAACCATCATACCCCCCAGTTTGATATTGATGAAGAAGGCCTGCGTGCCGGTGTCGTTGCCGGTGTCGGTTATACTCTTGAAATGCTCGCTGCCAAACCGGAAATCGAATTCAAACAGAATACAGAAGATCCGGTACAGCTCGGCCTGCGTGGTATGTAAGTCACAGCGAATCACCATAAAAAAAGTGGGGCTGTAACAAAATGAGCTTTATGAGCTCATTTTGTTACAGCCCTCTTTTAGTTTTCAGTTTGTAGTGGATAGTTTGTAAAAAGGATACGATAAAATAAAAGTTTTTCTTCAAACTTCAAACATCTCAATAAACAAGATGGCATATGTTTGCAAATGGTATTATGTTACAGCCAGTTCCTGTCTGATTTATTTTTTATAATGGTAACGACAGGCTAGAATATTAATAGTTTCCTCTTCTATGTTATAAATTAACCGATCTTTTTCATTGATCCGGCGACTCCAAAAACCTGCCAACGGTCCTACCAGTGGTTCTGGCTTACCAATCCCCGTATTGCCATTGCGGCTGATATCCTGAATCAACTGATTGATCCGTTTTAGCGTTTTCCTGTCTTCTTTCTGCCAATACAAATAGTCCTGCCAAGCATTATCCGTAAAGAGTTTATTCATCATCAGGCTCCAGCAATTCATGCATCCGGCTCTTTCCCGTTTCTAACTGCTGTTTTGATTCCATCAGCCAGCGATAGTTTTCTTTATTTCCCAGAACATGAATATTTTCCATCAGATTATTATACATATCTTCAGACAGGACAATGACATTCTTATTTCCCTTGCGCGTTACAACGAGCGGTTCATAATCTTCCACGATTCGATCCATATGCGCCTTCATGTGGTCACGGAATTGAGTATAATTGACAGCCATCATTTCAATCACTCCCTTTAATTTGATTATAACGTACGAATTTCTGTACGTCAATAAATAGGAATATATCATGAAAAATCCCCTCTTACAGGAAAATCTATAAGAGGGGAGGGTAAGGAGCAGGATGGCTATTCCTGCGTTATATTCAAAATGTCTCAGGCACGAACGACGGAGATGCGCTGCTTAATATGCTGGCCCTTTTCGATTTCATCGACCATGGCAATAGCATAATCAGCATAGGAAATAATCGATTCCTGCTTGCTATTCAGGGTGAATTCTTCACCGGCCAGGAGGTACTTACCTGTCCGCTGACCATCGGCCTGAAAATCAGCAGCCGGGCTGATATAGGTCCATTTCACATCGTTTCTCTGGCGTAATTCAGCCAGGGCTTTGCCCATGGCATTGGCCAGCGGTTTGAAAGCATCGGGGAAATCCGGCGTATTAACGAGCTGGGTCGTATGGTCTGGGTCAACATAGAGCGAACCAGCACCACCGACGATGAGCAGCCGGACATTCGTCCCGGAAAGGATATCGGCCAGATGAGCGGTCGTCGTCGAATGTCCCGGCAGTGCTTCCGGCGTCCAGGCCCCAAAGGCATCGATGACGGCATCGAAGCCCTGCAGGTCTTCTTTCGTCAAAACAAGGATATCTTTCTTAATATACGTCTTGGCTGGCGTTTCATTGATATCATGACGACCAAAGGCAACTACTTCATGACCTCTCTGTAAGGCTTCGGCAATAACTTTTTTGGCAACGCGGCCATCGGCTGCTACAACTGCAATTTTCATAGTATGTGCTCCCTTCTGAGAAGCCTGGCTTCTCACGACCTAATGTATTTGATGTAATATTTTTAATTACTTCTTGTAAGTGATACTATACCAGGTTCTCTGATTAATGTCAACTTTTTCATTACATTTAATCTATATTTAATTTTTAGAAGTTTCATGCTATACTACAGGTGTGTGATAAGTCGGAATACAGGGAAAAGAGAATATTATGACACAGATACTTTTAATCTCCCCGTCAGAAATGCTTGCAGAACAGATGAAAACTATTGCTGAGGAACGCGGCATAGGAATTGAAACTTGTACAGCAATTCTTGAAGAAGCAGAAAGTATTGCTATCGATGCAATAAAAAGAGGCATCAAGGTTATCATCAGTCGTAGTGGCATGGCCTTTTTATTAAAACAGAAATGCCATATTCCCGTTGTAGATACAAAGCTGACCAGCGGCAGTTATATCAATGCGTTTGAAAAAATCCGTATGGTCAATGGTCCAGTAGCATTTTTCTCTATCGATAAAATTCAAGATAACGTTCGATCTCTTTGCTATTTTCTTCATGTGGACGCCAACTACTACTATTTCAAGGATACGGAAGGTGCCCAGGCCGCCGTTAAGCAGGCCATAAAAGACGGTAATATCTTCGGTGTTGGCGGCGTCCTGACAAAAAAATTTGCAGAGAAATTGCAACTGGATTACTATACGTTGGAAAATACGCGGGAAGACATTGAAACGGCTTTGGATACGGCTCAGCAAATTCTACAATCCGTTTTGGAAGGAGAACGACGCAATCATATCTTGCAATTGCACTTAAAACGATATGAAACAATCTTTAACTATACTCACGACGGCATTATCGCTATCGATAAAAAAGGTAAAGTTGAAGTAGTAAATAAGCAGGCTGATGATATTCTTCCATTAAAAAATAAGCCATACGAAGGCCGTCATATTGAAGAAATTCTCCCAGAGACAAAACTACCTTCAGTCCTGCAAAATGGCAATAAAGAATTAGATGAACTGATGAAAATCGGCAACGTGATCATCAACACCAACCGTGTTCCTATTATTGTCGATGGAGAAATAGAAGGCGTCGTCGCTACCTTCCGGGACATAGAATCTATCAAAAACAGCGAACAGAAAATCCGCAGCAGCCTCCATCGCAAAGGGTTGGCTTCCCGCTATCGTTTTGCCGATATGATTGGAGAATCCCGCGCTATCCGCCGTGCCATCCGCATCGCCAAAAGCTATGCCCATACGAATTCCAATATTTTAATATCTGGTGAAATCGGAACAGGAAAAGAAATGTTCGCTCATGCGATTCACCATGAAAGCAACCGCCGCAATAAACCATTTGTTACCATCAACTGTACTAATTATTCATCACAAGCGTTACAAGCCGATCTCCTCGGGTATGAAAACGGTTTTTCCCCCTTTGGTATCAAAGGGAGTAAAGAAGGGGCATTTGAACTGGCTCATGGAGGTACGTTGTTTCTTGATAAAATAGGAGATTCCCCACTAGAAGTCCAGTCCTTATTGGCCCGAATTATTGATGCCAAAGAGGTACGACGGATTGGCGGCGACAAGGTCATCCCCATTGATGTCCGCATCATTGCTTCCACCAGTCATAATCTGACTAAAGATGCCAGCCAGGGCCACTTCCTAGAAGAACTCATGTATTCACTCAGTGTGCTTACTTTGCACATTCCTTCTCTTCATGAAAGGGACATGGATTATGTACTATTTTGTGATACCTGGTTTCATCGCAATTTTGGAGCCGATTACGTTCTATACAAAAAAAAGATTGATATTATCGTTCACTATTTCCAAGGATATGAGTGGAAAGGAAACATCCGCCAACTATCGAATATAATAGAACGGATCAGTGTCTTGTTAAAAAATGATATGACCGTAGAGGAAATCATATCCACTCTGCCCCATGGAGGAAACGAACTGATTCGGAATCAGAATGTAACATTAGGCAAATGGACTCGCTCATCTATTGTCGAAGCATTGACAGCCAGTCATCTTAATATATCCAGAACCGCCCGAATGTTGAATTGCAGCCGCAGTACATTATATAAAAAGATGAAGGAATTAAACATAAAAGTCAATAATATCCGATAGATTTATAAATATAGTATCAAAGGCATAAAGACACAGATTTTTCAGGAAGCATCCCGACAGTAGGAATGTCTGATATCCACTATTCCAACCAATATTTTATACGTTTTACTTGAAGAAGGAACCATAACAAGACGAAATTTTGATTTGTTTTGTTATGGTTCCTTCTTTTTATATACATATTTCTTTAATGCAATTACAGCATATTCATTAAAATAATTCCAACATATCATCAGTTTAAAAGTTTCCATTAAATTTTTTTCTTTTCTAAACAAACTGTACAAAAATGTATTGAGCACTTTGTACAATAATGGCCATTAGTCAACATATTTGCAGTCGTTTGCACGATTACTTTATTTAAAGACAGTGCTTTATTCAATTTATTATAACTTTATGATATTTACATATTGATACACAATAATACATTTTGATGCACTTTTGTACAATTACATAAATCTATTACATTTGATAATATCATAAATGCGGTTGTATAATGTGCTCGTCAAAAGGAAATCCAAAATACATATGTCCGGACAATTAACGTAAATGGGTTTCCAAACTTATCACACAAATTTATTAAAACTGTATTCCCGAAGGTGATTAATTATGACTAAAAAAGCATTAGAAGATATCGTTGTACTTGATTTGACCCGTGTTCTCGCTGGTCCGTATTGCACAATGATGCTGGCTGATTATGGTGCCAAGGTAATCAAAATCGAAATGCCCGGAAAAGGTGATGACACTCGCAGCATGGGGCCGATTAAAAACGGAGCCAGCATGTATTATGCCAATGTAAATCGCGGCAAAAAAGGTGTAACGCTGAACTTAAAACCTGAAGAAGGCAAAAAGATCTTTAAAGAAATGGTTAAAAAAGCCGATGTCGTCGTTGAAAATTACCGTCCCGGCGTCATGGATAAACTAGGTGTCGGCTATGATGTACTGAAAGAAATCAATCCCCGCATCATCTATGCCGCCGTTTCCGGTTTCGGCTGCTACGGCCCTAACCATAAACGTCCTGGCTACGATATCATTGCCCAGGCTACAGGCGGCCTCATGAGCATCACCGGTGAGCCGGGCGGCCATCCGCTCCGTGTCGGCAATGCAATGGGTGATGTACTTGGTGGAATGAACCTCACAATCGGCATTCTCATGGCACTGCATGCAAGAGAACTGACCGGGAAAGGCCAGCGTGTTGATGTCGCTCTCGTCGATTCTGTCGTATCCAGTCTGGAAATCGGCATCCAACGGTTCTTCGCATCGGGCAAACAACCGGAACTCATGGGCAACCGCTATGCATCCGCTTATCCCTATGACTCCTTCAAAGCCAAAGACGGTCTCTTTGTCATCGGTTGCGGTAACGATAAGCTCTTCACTCTGCTGTGCAATAAAGTCCTGATGCAGCCGGAACTACTGGAAGATCCTCGTTTTGTAACAAATATCAAACGTTGTGACCACCATGCAGAACTCAAACCCATTATCGAAAAATGGTCTTCTCAATATACTATTGATGAAGCTGTCGAAAAAATATTAGCCGCAGGTGTACCGGCCGCACCAATAAACGATTTGCCTAGAATCACTACTGACCCCCATATTGCTGGAGCCCGTGAAATGTTCGTTCCTCTCCATCATCCGGTTATCGGCGATATGAAAGTAAATGGCAACCCGGTGAAATTGATGGATACAAAAGTAGATATCAGTGTTCCAGCTCCCGCACTTGGTCAGGACAATGTAGAAGTGTATGGCAAGGTGCTAGGTCTTACAGAAGACGAAGTTAAGCAGCTACAAGATAAAAAAATTTTGTAATGTCCAGTGAGGAAGTGTATATATCATGACACAAAAAATAAATTTTGTTGAAGTCGGTCCCCGCGATGGCTTCCAGAATGTAAAAGAATTTATTCCTACAGAAGAAAAGTTGAAAATAATCGATATGCTCATCGACGCTGGTGTCAAATCCATGGAAATCGGATCCTTCGTCCATCCCAAAGCCATCCCCCAGATGAAGGACATCAAAGAAGTCGTCACGAAAACGTTAGAAAAACACGGTGATGAAGGCATCGATTTCTTCGCTCTCGTCCCTAATCTCTATGGTGCTAAAGCAGCTGCAGCCTGTGGTTTAAAAAAAATCGATACGGTTATTTCCGTCAGCGAATCTCACAACAAGGCAAATATCAACCGGACCGTAGAAGAATCCCTACAAGGGCTGGCAAAAATTCGTGAAGAATTACCCGATATAGATATTATTCTCTCTATGGCTACAACTTTTACCTGTCCCTTTGAGGGCATAACCCCCGTAGAAAATGTATTGCGCATCATCCGCCGAGGCGTACAGCTGGGTATTCACAAATACTGCTTAGCCGATACAATTGGTCAGGCTGATCCTAAAATGGTCCGCGATACTATAGCAATTGTAAAAAAAGTATTCCCAAACGAATATTTTGAAGTGCACATCCACGATACCCGTAATATGGGCGTAGCTTGCACGCTAGCAGCGATTGAAGCTGGAATTCCCAATGTCCAGGCCGCCTTGGGTGGTCTGGGAGGTTGCCCCTTTGCACCAGGTGCTTCCGGTAATGTCGCCTCAGAAGACTTAATTTACATGTTCAATGCTATGGATATGGAAACGGGTATTGATTTTGATAAGATGCTTGCTGCCGCAAAATACGAAACGACGATCATAGACGGAAATTTCAGCAGCCACCAGATTCATATTGGTGAACCTTGCTCTAAATAATTTTACATTATCCCCTAGGTTCTGCCCGGATACATATAATCTGGGCAGAACAGAAAGGAGTTGTTCATCATGAGTATGGATTTATTAGCAATTATCCTATTTCTCGTGGCGATTATATTAGCATTTGTCCGTCATGTCAACATTGGTATCGTAGCCTTAGCAATGGGCGTAATTTGTGTACGAATCTTTGGACTAACGGATAAAAATTTAATTAGCGGTATCAGTAGTGGCATGTTCTGCACACTAGTTGGGATTACACTCCTGTTCGCCATTATCAAACAGACTGGTGCTCTGGATTTGCTTGCCAAAAAAATAGTCTCCAGTACCGGGAATCGTGTCTGGCTTCTCCCCATTACAATTTACATCGCTGGTTTCGTTATCGCCGGTGTCGGTCCTGGGGCAATTCCAGCACTAGCTATTATCCCTGCATTGGCTGTCACCACAGCAATTCAAGTAGGATATGATCCACTAATGCTTGCCCTGATTGGCGAATTCGGACTTATGGCAGGCCGAATGACCAGTATCACCCCTGAAGCAGCCATCATTACTAATGCCGCAACCAGTGCCGGATTTGGTGATGTCATGCCAACGGTATTAGTTTGCCAGACACTAGTAACGTTTGTTTACGGTATAGTTGTGTTCATTGTATTTAAAGGATATAAATTAAAAGCCCCAAAACAAAATTTGACAGATACAAAATTGCCCTCTTTCACCAGAGACCAAATTTTATCCTTGCTAGGAATCCCACTCATGTTATTACTTATGATTGGGTTCAAAGTAAATATCGGTCTGGCTGCATTCTTTGCTTCTGCTATTCTCGTTTTATGTGGCGTAGCTAAAGATGGAGAAGCCCTGAAAGCACTGCCATGGAGCACAATTATCATGGTTGTTGCCGTCGGTGCCCTACTCGGAGTAGTTAACAAAGTAGGCGGTATCAAGCTTATGAGTTCTGCTATTTCTTCTATTATGACCAGCAGTACAGCTGTACCTCTCATGGGTATCTCTGCTGGTTTGCTCAGCCTGGTCAGTTCGGCACTGGCCGTTGTCTACCCGACCATGATGCCTATGTGTCCTGATATTGCCGCCCAGGTAGGTGGAGTCAGTCCTGTTGCACTAATGGCGGCTGTTGGTGGCGGCGGTTCACTCGCCGGTCTTTCTCCTATGTCAACAGGCGGTGCCTTGATTCTGGCAGCATTAGGAACAAACTTAGACAATTTCACCTCTACGCAGCAAACAAAGGTATTTGTCAAATTGTTAATTTTTGCCGGCGGTGCCTTAGTCCTGCTTGCTATTATATCAGGTCTGACCTATGGTCCTATTGCCGACATGCTATATCACAGCTAACTTCCTATGCATGCATCCCATACGCTGTACACACATTAACGAAAAACGCGTATCAGTCAATGGCTGGTACGCGTTTTTCCGTTAGTATATATTCTTCTTACATGATGAATCCGCAGACAACATATAATACCATAGAGACGCAGGCAAAGCCTAATACATAAGGCATCTGTGTCTTGATATGGTCCATGATGTTACAGCCCGATGTAGCGCAGGACATGATGGTCGTATCAGAAATAGGCGAGGCATGGTCACCAAAAATGGATCCGCCAAACATGGCTCCTGCCGTAAGAGGAATGCTTACACCCATATTAATCGCCATAGGGAGGGCAATAACGGCCATGATAGCCATTGTCCCCATGGATGTCCCCGTTGCAAAAGACAAAATCATGGCGATGATGAATGTCAGAAGCGGCAGGAGAGACGGTGTAAGGAACTGCATAAAGATAGACGACAAGTAGGCACCGGTTCCCAGCTGTTTTACCAGAGGGCCCAATGTAAAAGCCAGGCACAGGATGGTGGCAATGCCAAACATGGTGCACATGCCTTTCAGTATTTCACTGGTCAATTCTTCCAGAGTAAATACTTTTTCCACAAGGCACATGACGGAAATAGAAAGTACGGATAAGACCGATCCCCAGAGCAATGCCTGCATGCCAGCGCCTTTGGTGAGGTTGCCCGAACCGGTTACGTAGAGGACACCGATAATGGTCACAATCATGACGACAATGGGCACAATCATGTTGGCCAGATGCGGTTTTGCTTTAGGCGCCAATTTAGTCGCATCCTGGGAAGCATTGGCAGCTACATGGGACGGATCATCAAGAGAGCCCGTCTGAGACGCCCGTTCTTCCGCTTTTTTCATCGGTCCGAAATCGACAGGAGCCAGGCAGGAAATCAGGGCAAAAACGACAGCTATAATACAATAAAAATTCAAAGGAATGGACTGAAACAGAACAGTAATGGCCTGATCGGCAGGAACGCCGCCCGATGTCAGATAGCCTGTCATCGCTCCAAGCCAGCCACTGAGTGGCAGCAATACGCACCAAGGTGTCGATGTGGTATGAATGAGAAATGCCGCTTTTTCATGAGACACTTTCATGCTGTCATTGAGGGGTCGGGCAATAGACCCTGTGACCATACAGCTCAGCGAGCCGGACGTGAAGATGACAATCCCCAGAAGCCAGGTAAAAAAGGCTGCCGCTTTTTTGGAACGGATGATGCTCTTTTTGCGGACCATAATATCGACGAAACCTTCGATACCGCCGGACCGTTCAATGAGATAGAGCATCGCCCCAATCAGGAGCAGGGACATGATAACAATCGTATTGCCATTGCTGGCAAAGGTCTTTACGACATTATAAAAGGTTGCATTAATCCCCGTAAAAATATCCGGACTGAGCGTCATGCTTGCCATGAAAATCCCGACCAGGAGAGCGATAAACACATTTCGTATAGCCAGAGCCAGTACAATTGTCACTAGCGGTGGTATAACTGATAGAAAACCATATTCCATACTATATTTCCCCCTTAAATTATTTACGGACAGAACGTCCCAGATGCCACTGGGTCACCTGACAATCCTGGGCTGCCACCTGGCCGCCGAGCAGGACATGTGAAATCCCCCTGCCCGGCAGAACCGGATTCTCAAAGGTCGCTCCGTCGGCAATGACGTGAGGATCAAAAATGACAACATCGGCATCAGATCCGGCTGCCAGATTTCCCTTGTGGGAAATACCCATGCGCGCCGCCGGCATAGCCGTCATTTTGCGGACGGCTTCGTACAAGGAGAGTTTTCCTGTGCGGACAAACTGGCTGAATACGCGGGGAAATGCTCCGGCTGCACGGGGATGGCCCTGCCCATGATTCAGGATACCATCGCTGCCAATCATGACACCGGGATTGCAAAGTGCCATATCAACTTCCTGCTCTTTCATGACATAACAGACGGTGAGATATTCCGGATGGGTCCGGCGCACTTCTTCAAACATCGCCTTCGTACAGCGCCGTCCCTGATAAGTTCCTTCACAAATCTGCACCACATCATAATCGCAATGGTATCTCTGAAGCCACCCATCATCATACGTCGTCGAACCGATTGCCGTAGAAAAGGCATAATAGGGATAGCAGTCACAGGTCACGTCGAGACCGTTCAGGCGATAGGCATCGATCATCTGCAAAAACTCTTCCATCTGACCGAATGCCGCCATGGATCCGATGTGGGACACTTCCGCCGGCAGTCCCAGTTCGCAGGCCACATCAAGAAATTCCCGGCCCGCTGCAAATATGCCTGCCGCATCATCCCGGACATGGGCTGCGATAAGTCGCCGGTCTGACACGCAGGTCCGGGCCGTCGTCACAAATTCCCGGCGGTCGATTCCTGGCACATAGCGCATCCCATAGGAAATACCAAAGCAGCCAGCATCCAGTGCCTGCCGACAAAGCGGCACCATGGCCTGCAGTTCATCATCTGTCACATGACTGTACTTATCCGTATGACCGACAGCTTCCCGGAGCCAGCTGTGCCCGACCAGGAGAGCCACATTAACGGGAGCTCCATCGCGGTCCACGATATCCAGATACTGTATAGGATTATAGCGGTTAACACCACATTCACCGCCCAGGACCGTTGTCACACCCATGCGCAGCATACAGCCGAAAATGGCGTTGTTTTCGTTCTGTTCCAGAGTGCCCTGGGGCGTTACAAAATCTTCATGCATGTGGATGTCGATAAAGCCCGGAGATACGACCTGACCTGCCGCATCAATGATCGTATCGGCTTCCGGTTCCTCCGTTGTCACACCCAGCACGTGATCATCCTCCAGCACCAGATTCAGTTTCGCCTGTACCGCATTAGCCGGATCAATGAGAAGGCCATTTTTAATCAGGGTTTTCAAAAAATCACATTCTTTCCCAGAAAACACGATGCGCATTAAAAACGATAATGATTCAATCGTGTTTATATATATTTTTTCATTTATAAGCCTTGAAATTATTTTTATCTTAGCACGTATCACGTTTTATGACAATAAAAAATGCCCCCCAATGGCGATAAAAAAATACGATGCACTCAATCAAAAAACTGAATGAATATAATTCCTGGCAGAAGCAGATTATTCCACATACACAATAAAAAAGGTTTCCAGTAAATCTACTGAAAACCTTCGCTATCTGTTGGTGCGGTCGATGGGACTTGAACCCATATGAACTTACGTTCACTACCCCCTCAAAGTAGCGCGTCTGCCATTCCGCCACGACCGCATATGAAATTGTTTGTGGTGCTCAGGGACGGAATTGAACCGCCGACACGGGGATTTTCAGTCCCCTGCTCTACCGACTGAGCTACCTGAGCGAATATGGCGACCTCGATCGGATTTGAACCGACGATCTTCGCCGTGACAGGGCGACATGTTAAACCGCTACACCACGAGGCCGTTTCCACTTCCAGTTCCGAGGCCTGAGTGCCTCGAACAAAAAGAATTGTATCATGTATCGCGCACTTTGGCAAGTACTTTTTTTAGTTTTTTTCATTTTTTTGGTGAAAAGAACCATTTTTCCTCTAGGTAAAGAACTTATAATGATGTATAATAAGGACGGTCCGCTATTTACAGGATTCTTACATGAAGCACCCGGACTTTTTACAAATAGATATTACGTCAGAAAGGCAGCGTCATCCTATGTTAGGTTTTCACAAAAAACGTCCTGCACCTTCATGCAGGAAAAATCAGGATTCTTCAATGGCCAGGGGCAATACCGGACGCCAGATTTTCTACCTTATTTGTATCTTTGCCGTCATATATGCATTATGCTTCCAATGGGAGCTTCTCGTGTCACTAGGCCTGGGTGAAGATAACATCGAAGATATGACCTTCGGCCTCATACCGGCCGTTGCCGCCGTTACGTTATCGTTGGCTTTATACTGGAAACACCTGACTCTTTCAGCCATCCTCCCCAATGCCATCATTGGCATTTCCTGGATTATAACAGGTCCCGTACTGAGTTATAATACATTATTAAATAGTAATACCGTCTATTTAAACAATATTTATGACATTTATGTGGGGCTGTATTTTTTTGCTATTTTGTTTTGCCTTTCTATGGCATTGCGCCAATATGCCCCACCAAAAGTGCAGATGGTTCTCATGACACTGATCCAGCTTTTGGCCATTTCGGTCATCGTCCTGCAATGGGGATATTATTATCTTTATCATTCCTCCATCACCACATCGGGCGCCCTTCTGATTTTTCAGACCGGCCCTGCGGAAGTAAAGGAATATTTCGGTTCCCTCGGTTTGGGTAATATGCTGCTCGCTCTTTTCTTTGTAGCAGCCCTGATTGCCTTTTTTGTCATCTGCCAGTATCTGCAGCAGCCATTACCTCGCACGACGTTATACCGCAAAGTATTGCCACTGCTCTCACTGGTCATTGTGCTGCCTTCCATCGGCGCCCTGGGAGAAGAAATTTTTCCGGAATGCTTCCCCATCCGTACCTTCCTGGATACTCATGATTATATGGAACGGTCCGCACTCTATGCCGAGAACCACTCCAGCAAATTTGCCAATCTCCAGGCAGTCCAACTGAGTCCGGCGCAGTATCCCGATACAATCATCGTCGTCATCGGTGAATCGGAAACGCGGACACTCATGAATGCCTATAATCCGGATCATGTTCCCAACACGCCCTGGCTGACGTCAGAAAAAAGCAATCCCCGTTTTACCTTGTTTAACAACGCTTACGCCTGTGTCTGGTATACCGTCCCCGTTCTGGAACATGCCCTGACAGAATCTAATTTCTATAATAATAAGGAATTTAACCAGTCTATTTCTATCATTGACATGGCAAAAAAAGCCGGGTATAAAACGTACTGGTTCAGCAATCAGGGATCTGTCGGCGTCGCCGATACGCCCATCACCTTGGTTGCCAATACAGCCGACGTATCCGAATGGGTAGACCGGGATCTCAAAGAATCGACCCATGACGAAGCCCTGCTGAAATTCCTCAATCAGGTAAATCCCGATGAAAAGAATTTCATTGTCCTCCACATTATGGGCAGCCATATCGAATACCGCAACCGGTACCCGGCAGAATTCCAGCACTTCAACGATGGTAAGATCAATGAAGAAGCCGATTTTGACAACACCGTTCTCTATACGGACTGGATTCTCCAGCAGATTTATGATTATGGCCGTCAGAATCTGAACCTCGATGCCATGATTTACTTCTCCGACCACGGTTCCGATCCGGACGTAGCCCGTGCCCCGGACGGCTCCAGCTTTAAAGTCCTCCGCATCCCTATGTTCGTCTACTTATCAGACGCTTATACGGCGCGGAATCCGCAAATCACCCGCACCGTCAAAGAGCACCAGAATGCGTATTTTACTAATGATCTGGAATATGAATTTATCTGCGGCATCCTCAATATGCAGTCGCCCAGCTACGACCCGTCGTGGAGCCTCGCTTCTGATCAGTGGCATCTGGAACGTCAGGACCTGCGTACCCGCTTTGGCCGGGACAGCCTGATGGATGATACGGAATATTAGAATTCTGGCAGGGTGATGATACAACGCCCAGTTTGACAAAAATCCGAAATCGTATTACTATGATAATAATACGGTTTCGGATTTTATTTTTTAGAAAGGATTTATTATGCCCCATCACACAACAGAAATGCGCCAGCTTATCCTGGCATTCAACCGGATTGACAATGTCTACTATCAGTTTGCCCGCAACAGTTCCATTGGGGAAAACAAGCTCATCCTGCTTTATGCACTGAATGATGGACAGGGCCATTCCCAGAAAGAAATCAGCGAAAACTGGTTACTACCCCGGACTACGGTCAATTCCATCATAAAAGATTTAGAACGGGACGAGCTGATTACGCAGGCAGCGATTCCCGGCAAACGACGTGAAAAGAAAATCTGGCTTACAGATAAAGGCATCGCTTACGCCAATGAAGCCTTAAAAGTCATGTACCAGTGTGAATCCGGGGCTCTGGACGCGGTATTGCAAGTATATCCTTCTTTTGTAAACAGCATGAAGTGTTTCAGCCGGGAGCTGGAACAGCGTTTAAAAGACATGCCGTAAAGGTATCCCCTATGCGTATTCAGTTATCAGATCACTTCACGTACCGCACGTTGCTGCGCTTTTCTCTCCCGTCTATGATTATGATGGTATTCACATCCATCTACGGTGTCGTAGATGGATTGTTCGTTTCCAACTTCGTAGGATCAACTCCTTTCGCTGCTGTCAATCTGGTCATGCCTGTCTTATATTTTCTCAGCGGTCCCGGCTATCTCCTGGGGACAGGCGGTACAGCTGTTGTCGCCGCGACGCTGGGCCAGAAGAAACGCCACCTTGCCAACGGATTTTTTTCCAGTCTGATTCAGACCACTGCTGCAGCCGGTATCATCGTCCTGATACTGGGCCAATGGATGCTGCAGCCGGCTTTACAACTCTTCGGCGCCCAAGGAACGCTTCTGGCAGAAAGTCTTCACTACGGACGAATCGCCCTGCTAGGCGTTCCGTTTCTGATGCTGCAGGATGCCTTTCAAAGTTTTTTTGCCGCAGCCGAAAAACCGCGTCTGGGATTGGAAATCATCATTGCCGCCGGCATTACCAACGCCCTTCTCGATGCCCTGTTCATCATCGTTCTGGACTTGGGCCTGACAGGAGCCGCTGCTGCCACGGTACTCGGCATGGCCGTAGGCGGACTGCTTCCCGTCCTGTATTTCATCCGCCCCAACACGAGTCTCCTCCGCCTGGGCAAAGGCATTTATTCAGCCCGGATACTGGGTCGTGCCTGCCTGAACGGCTCTTCAGAAATGGTAAACGTCGCCGCCAGTTCTCTCGTCACATTCCTATACAATTATCAGCTTCTGAAATGGGCGGGCCCGGACGGGGTTGCCGCCTATGGCGTCGTCATGTACCTCAGCTTCATTTTTGCCGCCGTCTATATCGGATATGCTATGGGAGCATCGCCAGTCATTGCCTATCATCTGGGAGCGAAAAACCGGGAAGAACTGCACAATTTGTTCCGCCGCAGCATGCATATCCTGGCCGCGTTTAGTCTCACGACGTTTTCCATCACCCAGCTGTTCGCCTCACCCCTTACCGCTCTGTTCGTCGGTTATGACCAGCACCTGTGGGCTTTTACCCTGCAGGGCATGCGCTGGTATAGTCTGGCATTTCTGTTCAGTACCTTTAATTATTTCGGCTCCGCCTTTTTCACGGCCCTCAACAACGGCCTCGTTTCAGGACTTCTGGCATTTGTCCGGACACTCGTACTGGAACCGCTCTGTATCATCATTTTTCCTCTTTTATATGGGACGACCGGTATATGGGCGGCTTTTCCCATAGCCGAAATCTGCACCTGTCTGATTACGGTATCCACATTTTACAGACTGGGTTCCCGCTACGGCTATCTCCATTAGGCATGGACGTCTGTTTTTCTCCTGAAAATAGTGTAGAATATAGTATATAAGAATATATCTGATTTCTATTCCTTCCACAAAGGGGGTTTTCCTATGGATACGACTTGTCTAGGCGCCGCACTGCTGCCACATCCGCCCATCATGCTGCCGGAAATCGGCCAGCAGGAACTGAAAAAAATGGAAGCTACTGTAACCGCTGTTTCAACGGCTGCATCGCTTCTGGTGGAACGCCGGCCAGAAACGCTGGTCGTCATTACCCCACATAATTATGTCTTTTCTGACAGCGCGGCTATCTTTCCCGCAGCCCGGATTCACGGGGACCTGGGAAAATTCGGTTTTCCTGACCTAACCATGAACGTCAACACCGACATGGAACTGGCTGAAGAAATCCTCCGTCAGGCTGATGGTCACACACCTCTATACCGGATTGATGAAGAGTGGGCCGAAAAATACGGCCATGCCATCTTCCTGGACCAGGGCGCGTTCGTCCCCCTGTATTATATGAAGAAAGCCGGATTTGACGGTCCTGTCGTCCTGCTGTCGCCCCGTTTTGACGATTATGAAAGCATGACGGAATTAGGTCACCTCGTCGTCCAGTCTGCAGCCAGGACCGGCCGTCGCATTGCTATCATCGCCTCTGGTGACTTGTCCCACCGCCTTTCTCCCGGATCACCCAATGGGTATTCCCCATCGGGCGCTATCTTCGACAAAACCGTCATGGAAGGATTGAAAAAACAAGATCTCTCCGGCATCCGCGCCATGTCATCCCAGCTCATTGAAGAAGCGGGAATGTGCGGCCTCCCCTCGGTCTACTTTCTCTTTGGAGCCCTGCGCTGCATGCATCCATCGATGCCTGTATTCTCTTATGAAGGGCCTTTCGGAGTCGGATACGGCGTGGCACTCTATCTTAATGAAAGCGACGGCGCCCAGGTCACAGACCGGGCTGTTCCCGATATTCGCGTGCGCCTGGCCCGGGAAAGTATTGCTTATTATCTGGAACATCACAGCGTAATGGCCGTGCCAAAAAATCTTCCGGAAGGCCTGACAGACCGGGCAGGTGCTTTTGTTTCGCTTCACAAAGGCAGCATGCTCCGCGGTTGCATCGGGACATTTCTTCCCATGCAGATGAACATTGCCAGTGAAATTATTCATAACGCCGTCTCTGCCGCCACCAGAGACCCCCGTTTCTATCCGGTCCGGCCGGAAGAACTGAATGAATTGTCTATCTCCGTTGACGTACTCGGCGCTCCTGAAGCCATCACTTCACCGGACAAACTGGACCCGAAAAAATACGGTGTCATCGTCATGAGCCATGCCCGTACAGGTCTGCTGCTCCCGGATCTTCCTGGTGTCGATACGGTACAGCAGCAGATAGATATTGCCAAAGAAAAGGCCGGCATCCCGCCACAGGTCCGCCCTGATTTATACCGCTTTACGGTAACCCGTTACAAGTAGGTGATGCCCCATGGAAGCTGCATATTACAAGCGGGGAAGTGACCAGGTGATTCAATGCCAGCTCTGTCCTCATCACTGTCATATACGAGAAGGGGAAACAGGATTCTGCCGCACCCGAAAAAATGAAGATGGGACCCTTCTGGCCCTCAATTACGGTCAGTGCACCTCCTTGGCGCTGGATCCTATCGAGAAAAAACCGTTCCGGTATTTTCACCCTGGCAGTCAGATTTTATCTACTGGCTCGTGGGGCTGCAATCTGACCTGCACATTTTGTCAGAACTGGCGCATATCCCAGGGCAGCCCTTCCTGGCAGGAATTGTCTCCCCGGAGAGCAGCCCATCTGGCCCGGAGCCTGAAAGAACGGGATAATATTGGTCTTGCCTATACATATAATGAACCGTCCGTGACCTATGAATGGATACGGGATACAGCACCACTGATCCGCGAGGCCGGGCTCTATAATGTGATAGTAACCAATGGATACATAGAAGACTCGCCTCTCCAATCGCTTCTCCCGCTTATCGATGCCTGGAACATCGATTTGAAAAGCTGGAGTGATGATTACTATCGGCGTATCTGTCAGGGCACATTATCCCCGGTTCTTCATACTATCGAAAAAGCAGCCGCTGTATCTCATGTAGAAGTAACCTGTCTCATTCTTCCCGGAGTCAATGATAATCCGGAAGACATGGTCTCTCTCGCTTCGTGGCTGGCATCCATCCGTCCGGATATTCCCCTGCATATTACACGATATTTCCCACGATATCACTGCACGCTGCCGCCGACTCCCATAGAAACATTGAAAACACTGCAGCAGATTGCCTGTCAGTACCTGTCCCATGTCCATATGGGAAACGTATAAGGCGTGACATACCGTCGTGTTTATTCTATCATGGAATTGTTTTAAATATTTTACATACTCATAGGCTATTATTCCTTGTTTTTTCTCCTGAATATGGTATACTAACAACAGCCTTGCAAGGTAATTGCAAGGCAAACGGAAAAAGGATACTACCTTCTTTCCCTCTTATTTCCATTCTTTTCAGAATGAATAGTATACCCCAATACGAAACCCAATGAGTTACGAAAAAAGCGAGACATTAACCCCTGTCTCGCTTTTTTCATGCAATAATAGAATAGATTTTTCTGTAATTTTTTAATAATTGAATAAGACAAGCAGAATATATTATGGTATAATGTAGTCAAGAAAGAGAAAGGGGTGAGTCCAATGGGTTCAGAAGAAACAGCAGCCACGTATAAGTCCGACGAAAAGGGAGAAACAAGTAATACCGTAAGAAACGCAAGCGGAACGACAAGGCACGTAGCCTGGAGAAAGGAAAGACGAATTTCGTTGGACTGTCATGCATTATCAGACAATACAGTGTTCTGACCAGCCACTCCGACCAGGGAATCAGACGAACAAGGTAATCACTACGCAAAGGCATCCGGACCGTCAAGACGGGAGATGGATACGTACTAACCGGCGGTGAAGGTATCGGTCGGAAAGCACGGATACGAAGAATCCTGTTTACACTGTCATTGTTCGTTACAAGTACAAAAAGCAGCAGCATCTAAATCTTCGTTTACATAGATTACAACTGAATCGGTTTATGGTTTATGTAGTAAGCGAATGATTGTGTGTGATTTTTTGCGAGGTTAAAGATACCAGAACCAGAATAACTCATATCGACTGCACATAAGAAAGAAACGTAAGAAAACCCGGCGGGCATATGTCGTGTGCCCGCCGGGTTCATTTTGTCTCTGCAACTCCTGTTTCGTATATTTATTGTATACCACGCATGGTTGCTTCCTTCATGGCTTTTACATAATCATAAATATGAGGAGCCGCATCATCTCCATATTGGGCAATAATCTTGACGATAGCGCTGCCGACGATGACACCATCGGCTATGGCACCGATTTTTTCGGCCTGTTCTGTCGTATTGATGCCGAACCCTACTGCCGCCGGCACATTAGTCACATGTTTTACGACATCGATGATTTCTTTGAGGTCTGTTTTGATTTCCGTACGTGTCCCAGTAACTCCCAAAGAGGAAACGATGTACAAGAACCCTTCTCCCACTTTTGCTATTTTTTCAATGCGATCTTTCGATGTCGGTGCAATCATAGAAATGATATCGATACCATGCGCTTTAGCTGCCGCCGCACATTCTCCCCTTTCTTCATAGGGCATGTCGGGAATGATGATGCCATCCATTCCCGTTTCTTCACAACGGGCGAAGAAACGGTCCGGCCCGTAGTGGAAAACGGGATTCAGATACGTCAGGAATACGAGTGGAATCTGTGTTTCTTTCCGCACTTTTTTTACCAGTTCAAACACGTCATCTATGCGCGTGCCGGCTTCCAGTGCCCGCAAATCAGCTTCCTGGATAACGACGCCTTCGGCAATCGGATCGGAAAAAGGGATTCCGATTTCTATTAAATCGACGCCAGCCTTTTCCATGGTCATAATATATTCATAGGTTTTATCGAGTGACGGATCCCCGGCAGTCAGAAATCCGATAAACGCCTTGCCATCTTTAAATGCGTTGCCAATCTTACTCATGGATGTCCCTCCCTTTATATCTTGCAATCGCCGCTACGTCTTTATCTCCCCGGCCGGACAGGCAGACGATGATGATATCGTCTTTATTCATCTTCGGTGCTATCTGCATCGCATGGTACACGGCATGAGCACTTTCGATAGCGCAGATGATGCCTTCCGTGCGGGCCAGATATTCAAAGGCTTCTACGGCCTGATCATCTTTGACCGGTACATACTGGGCGCGGCCCGTTTCATGCAGGTAAGCATGTTCCGGTCCGATACCGGGATAATCGAGACCGGCTGAAATAGAATATACGGCATCGATCTGTCCATCGTCGTTCTGGCAGAACAGGGACTTCATGCCGTGGAAAATACCGACTTTACCTTTGGCAATAGTCGCTGCATGGAGTTTCGTATCGATCCCCTTGCCGGCAGCTTCACAGCCAATGAGTTGTACGCCTGTATCAGGGATAAAATGATAGAACATGCCCATGGCGTTCGATCCGCCGCCTACACAAGCCAGAACGGCATTCGGCAGTTTTCCTTCTTTTTCCAGAATCTGCTGCCGGGCTTCCTCGCTGATGACGGCCTGGAAATCACGGACCATCATCGGGAACGGATGGGGACCCATGGTCGAGCCGATGACATAATGAGTATCATCGACACGGCTGACCCATTCGCGCATCGCTTCGTTGACAGCATCCTTGAGAACACGCGACCCCGATGTAACGGCATGGACTTTGGCTCCCAGTAATTCCATGCGGTACACATTCAGTGCCTGGCGCATCGTATCTTCTTCCCCCATGAATACTTCACATTCCAATCCCAGGAATGCCGCTGCCGTAGCCGTAGCTACCCCGTGCTGCCCGGCACCTGTTTCGGCAATGACCCGGGTCTTACCCATCTTTTTTGCCAGCAGGCACTGGCCGAGAGCATTATTGATTTTATGGGCACCTGTATGGTTCAGGTCTTCCCGCTTCAGATAGATTTTGGCTCCCCCCAGGTCCTTTGTCATCCGGTCTGCATAATACAATAAGGACGGTCTGTTGGCATAATTGTCCAGTAAGTCTTTGAGTTCCGTCTGGAACTGGGAATCATTCTTGTAATACGCATAGGCCTTATCGAGCCTTTGTATTTCATTCATCAGTGTTTCCGGTATATACTGACCGCCGAAAGGGCCGAATCTTCCTGTTGTCATAATCGTTCCTCCTGTTGCATCCCGCTGCGTGCGTATGCCATAAATTGTTTCATTTTTTCGTAATCTTTGACGCCATCCGTCTCTATTCCGCTGCTTACATCGACAGCATACGGATGGTATGACAATGCCTGTTTCACATTTTCTGCGCGAAGCCCCCCCGCCAGAAAGAATGGACGGTGGATGTACGGCAGCAGTGACCAGTCAAAGGTCTGCCCGGTCCCGCCAGTCCCGTGATCGAGCAGTACATAATCGGCACTACTCCCCCCAATGGCTGCCAGTTGTTCTGTTCCGTCCAGAGAAAAAGCCTGAATGACTGGAACGGAAATGACTTGTCGCAATTTCCGTATGTACGCTTCATCTTCACTGCCATGGAGCTGTACCAGCTGGATGGTTCCCCTGGTCACTAAATCGGCAATATGCCGTATGTCTTCGTTTTGAAATACTCCCACAACCTGGATTTCCGGCCGGAGATGGTGCCGCAAGCTGGCCGCCAGTTCATCGGTCACGCGCCGTTTCCGGCCGGCAAAGACGAATCCGGTATAATCCGGGCAAAACTCATTGGCCCATTCAATATCACACAATCGTTTGAGGCCACATAACTTGACTTTTACCATGTCACACACCTGCCAGTTCAGCCAGCTTGGTCTTCTTGTCGGCTGCCCGCATCAGCGTTTCTCCGATAAGGACGGCATCGACGCCGTGTTCCCTGAGAGTCTTCGTGTGAGCTGCTGTCTTGATGCCGCTTTCGGCAACAAACAGGATGGAGTGAGGTACCATCGGCCGCAGGTGACAGCTCGTAGAAAGAGATACGGTAAAATCTTTCAGATTGCGGTTATTGACGCCGATGATACGCGCCCCGGCCGCTATGGCCCGGCGCACCTCCTGCTCATCGTGTGCTTCTACCAGCGCCGAGAGGCCCAGCGAATCAGCCAGCTGGAAGAAGCAGCGCAGCGTAGCGTCATCGAGGATAGCGCAAATCAGCAGTACCGCTGCCGCTCCATTGGCCTGGGCTTCGTATATCTGATACTCATCGATGATGAAGTCTTTCCTAAGGACAGGAATCGTAACTTCCGCCGCGATATCTTTCAGATACGAAATACTGCCTTGGAAATAATCCCGTTCGGTCAGGCAGGAAATAGCCGCTGCCCCAGCTTCTTCATAGGCTTTTGCAATGGCGGCATAGGGAAAATCGGGAGCAATTAATCCTTTCGACGGCGAGGCCCGCTTCACTTCGCAGATAAAGGATAAGCCCGGCTGCGATAAGGCCTGTTCAAAAGGGTAGCCGACCGGCTTAGGCGCCTTCAAGGCCAGCTGCTTCATCTCCTCTGGTGAAATAGCCGCTTTATCAGCAGCGAGGCGCTTCGAAACGGCTGCCGTAATATCATCTAAAATCATGGATCTGCCTCCCATCAGCGATTGCTGACTTCGATGCATTTATCAAGGACGGCCGTGGCCTTACCGCTATCGATGAGCGAAGCAGCCAGTTTGATGCCGTCGGCGATGGAATCAGCCTTGCGGGCTACGAACAGCGCCGCGCCGGCGTTAAGCAGTACAGCATTTCGTTTTGTTCCTTGAATCTTGCCTGCCAGAAGATCTCTTGTAATCTGTGCGTTTTCTTCCGGTTTACCGCCAATCAGGTCTGCTTTTTCCCCCGGCATCATACCGAAATCTTCCGGCCGGATGGTAGAGGTCCGGTAATAACCGTCACGCAATTCACAGATTGTCGTCGGGCCATTCGGCGATATTTCATCGAGTTTTTCTTTGCCATAGGCGACAATGGCCCGTTTGACACCAAGGGAATCTAGGACTTTTACCAACGGTTCTACCAGGTATTCATCGTAGACGCCGAGAAGAAACATTTCCGGTTTTGCCGGGTTAGTCAGCGGCCCGAGGATATTGAAGACCGTACGGAAGCCCAGTTCTTTGCGGATGGGACCGACGTATTTCATGGCGGCGTGATATTTCTGAGCGAACATAAAGCAGAAATTCGTTTCTTTCAGCATGGTCAGAGCCAGCTGCGGATCTTCCTGAATATTGATACCCAGCGCTTCCAGGCAGTCTGCCGTGCCGCACAGCGACGAGGCAGCGCGATTGCCGTGCTTAGCTACTTTGACGCCCGCTGCGGCAATGACCATGGCGGCCGTCGTGGAAATATTGAAGGTATGGGCGCCATCACCGCCGGTACCGACGATTTCCAGCACTTCCATGCCCGGATGAGGAACGGGCGTCGCAAGAGAACGCATAGCTTCAGCACATCCCGAAATTTCATCAATGGTTTCTGCTTTCGTACTCTTTGTAGAAAGCGCGGAAAGAAAAGCCGCATTCTGCGTCGGCGTCGTTTCCCCTTTCATGATTTCCAGCATGACCGTTTTGGCTTCATCGTACGTCAGGTCACCTTTGCTGACAATTTTAATAATCGCTTCTTTAATCATGATAAATCCCCCTCTGTCCTATATATGCATATTTAAGAAATTTTGTATCATAATCGGTCCCTGCGGTGTCAGGATAGATTCCGGATGAAACTGCAGGCCATATGTCGGATAGTCTTTGTGGCGTACCGCCATGATTTCCCCATCCTCCGTCCGGGCTAGAACCTGTAATTCATCGGGCAGCGTATCCGGATCCAGTGCCAGCGAGTGATACCGGCCCACATCGATACGTTTGCCGAGGCCGGAAAACAATGGATCTTCCGTGTCAACTTCCACGATGGACTGCTTGCCATGCATCAATTCTTTGGCGTAGGTAATCGTACCGCCATAGGCTTCACATAAAGCCTGATGGCCCAGGCAGACGCCGAGGAGTGGCACTTTGCCGGTAAAATAGGTAATGGCCTGTTCACAGATTCCTGCATCGGCCGGTCTTCCCGGTCCCGGAGAAATGATGATGTGGTCCGGCTTCATGGCAGCAATCTCTTCTACCGTCTTTTCATCATTGCGGATGGCCAAAATATCCGGGTCGAATTGTCCCAGGAGCTGATACAAATTATAGGTAAAACTATCATAGTTATCGATGAGTACAATCATTGGTCTATCCCTCCATCGGCCTTTTCCAGTGCGAGTACGACGGCTTTTGCCTTATTGATGCATTCCTGATGTTCTTGTTCCGGAACGCTGTCCGCTACGATGCCGGCACCAGAGCAGACGAAGACGTGATTTTTTTTCTTGTACGCCAGGCGGATGCCAATGCAGCAGTCCATGTTTCCCGTAAAATCGATATAGCCGATGGCCCCTCCGTAGACGCCCCGTTTATGACCTTCCAGTTCATCAATGATTTCACAGGCCCGGATTTTGGGAGCTCCGGAAAGCGTCCCTGCCGGCAGCACGGAAGCAATGGCATCGACAGCCGTCTTGTCTGGCCGTATCCGGCTGTGCACAGTCGAACCGATATGCATGATATGGGAGAAGCGGAGTACGTCGAGATATTTTTCTACGTGGACGCTGCCAAATTCACTGATGCGTCCCAGATCATTCCGCCCCAGATCGACAAGCATATTATGTTCTGCCAGTTCTTTGGCGTTATGGAGCAATTCCTGTTCCAATGCCTGATCCTCTTCCTGTGTCTTTCCCCTGGGCCGCGAACCAGCCAGTGGGAAAGTAAATAAGTTGCCATCTTCCAGACGGGTCAGTGTTTCCGGTGATGAGCCGGCCAGTTCGATTTCATCACCAGAAAAGAAGAACATATACGGCGATGGATTCAGCGTGCGCAATACGCGGTATGTATCGAGCAGGCTGCCTTCGGCTTCGGCCATCATGCGGTTGGAGAGGACGACCTGGAAAATATCACCTTCCCGGATATATTCCTTTCCTTTTTCCACCATGCGACAGTATTCGTCTTTCGTAAAAAGAGGCTTAAATTCACTTTTGAGTGTAAGTGGAATATTCCGGGCTTTTTCCCCTTTGCGTATGAGTACTTCCATGCGCTGTAATTCCAGCATAGCCCGATTATAATTTTCATCAGCCGATTCCAGCCGTACGTTGACGATAAGGTAAATCTGTTGTTTGAGATTGTCGAAGACGATGACCTTATCAAACAGCATGAGGTCAAAATCATTAAATCCATCATCATCTTTTGCCTGCAGATTCAGGGATGGTTCGGCGTATTTGATGAAATCATAGGCAAAATATCCGACAAGCCCGCCTGTAAAGGGCGGCATGCCATCGATACGCGGTGCTTTATTATCATCCAGGATCTGACTGATGAACGTTTCGGGATGCTGCGAGCGGACCGTAACTTCTGCCCCGGTCTTGATATGAACGACGCCGTCCTTGCAATAAATACCCATCTGTGGATCGTATCCGATAAAACTGTACCGACCCCAGCGCTGGCTGTCTTCCATACTTTCCAGCAGGTAGCAGTGAGAACTGACATTCTTGACGATGCGCAGCACTTCGACTGGCGTACGTACGTCAGCATATATACTGCGGCACAACGGTACGACTTTATATGTGCCGGCATATTGTTTTATTTCTTCCAGACTCAGCGTTTCCATTGGGACCTCCTCCATTCAGACACCAAAAAACCGCCCCTGACAATTGTATATATTGTCAAGGACGGTTAACTTATACCGCGGTGCCACCTTGCTTCAGGATCTGACTCCTGCTCTCGACGGAATACCATCATATTCCCGGCAACTGACGTATGCCTCCACGTCGCAGAATACTCGGCATCAGCCTTTGACTGCGCCCTCAGCGGTCCATTTAACAAGCTGCTTACGGCCGGCTCTCAGCACCCCGGCTCTCTGTACGTGCACGTCATGTTTTTACTTCCGCCTCAAAGGTTTTGGGACGATGTTCATTTGATGTACCAAATCATACACCGGGATACGAGCCTTGTCAAGTACCAGAAGACGAAGTAAAACGTGATACGCACAAATTTATTTTTATGCGCCACAAAACCGGTATCAGCGATATGAAAAAATGTATGTATGACTATGACAAATTCCATTGTCTCCCCTAATTCGTGCATCTGTGCAAGCCTTATTTTCTGTGCTATACTGAAAAAAATACTACCTGCGAGGAGGGATTTGATATGGACACAGGGCTCATTCATATTTACTGCGGTGACGGCAAAGGAAAAACGACGGCATCCCTGGGGCTGACGATCCGCTGTGCCGGCCGCGGCGGCAAGGTATTATTCACCCAGTTCCTCAAAGATATGGAAACAGGAGAACTGGCTTCGCTGGCCTGCATCCCCGGCATCACGGTCATCCGTGGCAAGGGATTTAAAAAATTCACCTTCCAGATGACACCGGAAGAATTGGCAGAAGCCAAAAAAATCCAGACACAGATGTTCGATGAAATCGTAGATACGGTACGCAAGGATCCGCCGGATATGCTCGTCCTCGATGAAATACTCGTCACCTGCAGCCTGGGCCTTCTCGATGAAGAAAAAGTACTGCAATTCCTGCGCACAAAGCCAGAAAAACTGGAAGTCGTCATGACGGGCCGCAATCCGTCACAAGCCCTTATCGACATGGCTGATTACGTATCGGAAATCTGTAAGCGCAAACACCCCTTCGATAAGGGGATAGGCGCCCGCGTCGGTATTGAAGAATAAGCCATCTATTCATGCTGAACCAAAGCTGATATAATGCGAAAAACCTGGCATAAACGTTTCCTGGCCAGGTTTTTCTTTATGACAAAAGCACTATTTATATGTAATAAACTACATATTATTCCATCACGGTTCCTGTACTTTTTATACTATCTCACTTTGTTCCGCCACTTTTCCTTTAATTTTAGGAAACACTCTGTTAAAATAATGATATACACTATATGTCGGACACTTTTTAGTTTATGTATATAGATTACCCATATATCAAGGAAGTGGCAGTATGACCTTACAACAGCTTCATTACATTGTTGAACTATCAAAGCATAATTCTATTTCAGCGGCCGCCCAGGCTCTGTTCATTGCCCAGCCCAGTCTTAGTACAGCTGTAAAAGAGCTGGAGAAAGAATTTCACATTACCATTCTGGAACGAAACCGCCATGGCATCAGTTTTACACCGGAAGGGCTGGAATTCCTCAATTATGCCAATCATATCATCGAGCAGACGACAAGCCTGCGCGAACATTTCAGTCCTCAGCAGGAAGGAGAAAAAAAGCTGCGCCTGTCTATTTCTTCCCAGCATTATATGTTTGCCGTCGATGCCCTCACCGATTATCTGCAGTCGATTATACGGAATCCCCGGTACACCATCACCTTCCGTGAAGGCCGTACTTCCCAGGTCATTCAGGATGTCATCACTCAGCGCAGCCAGATTGGCATCATTTTTATTTCCAAAATGACACAGAAATTCATGGAACGGACTCTCCGCAAAAATGGGCTGGAGTTCACAGAGCTCTTTTCCTATCCGCCTTATGTATTTATGAATACGGCTCATCCATTATCCAAATACGATTCCCTGTCGATAGAACAGCTGGCACCATATCCCTATATCCAGTACACTCAGGAAGAAGACTCGTACCAGTTTTCTGAAGAAATCATTATCCCCGATATCAATCCCGAACGGGCCATCAATATCACCGACCGTTCCACCTTATTCAGTATCATCGCTTCGACCGATGCCTATACAGTCGGTACGGGTATCCTGTTCCGCGCATGGGATTATTGGCCTATCGTGTCTATTCCTATGAAAAACCCGCTGGATATCATGCGCGTCGGCTGGATAAAATCCCAGACTACAAACTTATCTCCGACAGCCCGGGACTATATCGAACAATTAAAAAATACTCTCATCAACCGTGGCGTGACCCTGTCGGAATCAGCCGTTCCAAAAACAATTGATTCTGCAAAACCTGATATGCCATCAGAAAGCTAAGCAGATATAGCAAAACAAGCTGTAACAAAAGGACTTCAAAAGTCCTTTTGTTACAGCTTGTTTTATTAATACTATTCAGTCCGACAGAGGCTTCCGGAATCCAGAAGCCTCTGTCAGATGAAACCCTATGCTGTTATGGAGTTTGTGCTTTTTCCAGCACTACCTTCAACCTGACTCTGCGGTTTCTGTTCGGCAAAGTTCCAGGGATCTTTGCGGATGAAACCATCGGAGAAAGGAACGAAAACGGAAATGATGGCAGATATGCCGAGGAGGTAAATGAACCAGCAATACGGCAATACTTCCAGCGGAGATACTCTGCCGTTGGCAAAGCCGACCATGATCAGCATTTGTGCGCCGTATGGGATGAGGCCCTGGAAGATAGAAGAAAATGTACTCAGGAGGGCCGCACTGCGGCGGGGATCAACGTGGAACTTATAGCAGATGCGTTTGGCAACTTCGCCGTTGATGATGATGGAAACGGTATTATTGGCCGTAGCAATATCCGTAATGGATACCAGTGCAGAAATCCCAAGTTCGGCCGAATTCTTGCCTTTGATAAAGCGCTGTACATTGACCAGCAGGTACGAAATCCCACCGGCTTTATTGACCATAGCAGCCAGGCCGCCAGTCAGCATGGAGAGGAAGAAGATATCCGTCATGCCCAGGAAGCCTTTGTAAATAGCCTGTGCAAAAGTCAGAGCCGTCAGATCTCCATAGAAGAGCCCGATAATGCCAGCCAGGACGATACCACCGGCCAGGACCATGAATACGTTGGCACCGGCAACGGCCGTAACCAGAACGACTACATAAGGCAGAACTTTAATCAGATTATAGGGATGGTCCCCTGTGCTGACGGCCGTTTCAGAACCACCGAAAATAATCAGCAATATGACTGTCAGGATGGCCGGAATCAATGTCAGCCAGAAATTCAGGCGGAATTTATCTTTCATGGCACAGCCCTGTGTACGGGTTGAAGCAATGGTCGTATCAGAAATAATGGAAAGGTTATCGCCGAGCATAATCCCACCCATGACACAGCCGATCATGAGAGGCAGGGGAATCCCGGCCTTTTCAGCAACAGCAACAGCGATAGGTCCGACAGCAGCCGCACTGCCAACAGACGTGCCCGTTGCCGTGGCAATGAAACCAGAAATGACGAATACGCCTGCTGCCAGGTATTCTGGCGGGATATAGGTCAGACCCAGGTTAACCGTCGAATCGATACCACCCATGGCTTTACAGGTAGCGGCGAAGCCACCAGCCAGCAGGTAGATGATACACATGATGATGATGTTGGAATCACCACAGCCTGCGACAAACGTTTCAAATTTTTCTTCAAAATTACCTTTAATGACAAAAAATGCAGTAATCGCGCCAATAGCGGCTGCCAGCGGAGCCGGGAACTGGTAGAAGGCCATTTCCATGCCACTCATATCCAGAATAATGCCACTGCCCAGGTATACGGCAACAAAGACGATGAACGGAATGAGAGCAACGGCATTTGGTTTTGCCTGATTCGTTACTTGTTCCTTCTCCTCCTTGACATCCATCTCGACTTCTTTTTCGAGTTCTTCACGCTCTTTCATATGATTTCTCCTTTCAAATATCCCAATGAAATAACAGCATCGGATTCTTCTGCTTTATAAAAGATCTGTAGTGGCCACGTATCACAGATTCTTATACATAATTATAGTTTCTAATAATATCAACTCACAAGATATAACATATATCGCATATGTCCCCGTCCATCTATGCTTAATATATTTTTAATAATATTATTGCCATAGATGCATATGCAGTTATTATTTTTCGTATTTCTTAACTCTGTACTTATTTTACACTATAATGTCGTTTTTGTATAATATATATTCATTTTGGTTTTATATAGTTAAATTTTATATTAACTTTGTGGTGACATGTAGTTAAATATAATAAACCTCAATATCGTATAAGCGCACAAAAGCACCCCGGACATATATCCAGAGTGCTTTCGTGCGCTTATACATCTATGGTGAAAATGGAGGTTGTTAACAGACAGAGGGGAGATACAGGGGGTATTACTTTCTGTCTGCCAATTCCTTATAGGAATCGAGTCGGTCTTTCATATCTTTTTCCGTACGTTCGTAGAACTGTTCCGCCTGTTCCGGGAAGACTTTCTGCAACGATGCATACCGTACTTCTCCCAGGAGGAAGTCCTTCAGATCGCCCTTGGGATCTTTCGAATCCAGAGTGAAGCCGTTCTTGCCGGCTGCTTCTACATCCGGATTGTACCGGTAGAGATGCCAGTATCCGTTCTGTACGGCTTTCTTTGCTTCTATCTGGCTGAAGCCCATGCCCTTCTTGATGCCGTGGTTGATACACGGTGCATAGGCGATAATCAGGCTCGGTCCTTTATAGGCTTCGGCTTCCTTGATGGCCTTGATGCACTGGTTCATGTCAGCACCGAGGGCTACCTGGGCTACATAGACATAGCCATAGGTCATGGCCATACGGCCTAAGTCCTTCTTCTTCGTCCGTTTGCCGCCAGCTGCGAATTTTGCAATGGCGCTGGTCGGTGTCGCTTTCGACGACTGGCCGCCTGTATTGGAGTAGACTTCTGTATCCATGACCAGGACATTGACATCTTCATCCTGGGCCAGGACGTGGTCCAGGCCGCCGTAGC
>NZ_DGRS01000086.1:104632-104779 GCF_002391155.1 Megasphaera sp. UBA4382
TGCATACCGGGCAGCTGTCCTTTACGCCTTCCAGTGCGGCCGTAACCTTGTCGGCCCGTTCCCGCGTGCCTTCTGTGTCATCACGGTGATCATACCAGTCCTGCAGAATGGCTTTCACATCGGCCGGTGTCTGGTCGTTGGCCAGTA
>NZ_DGRS01000023.1:0-28528 GCF_002391155.1 Megasphaera sp. UBA4382
GTGTATCCGTACTGATTGGCGGTATCATGTGCTTCTACATGAACAACCGTTATCAGGGCAAAGTAAACTTTGATAAAGCTCATGAAGATGCTAGCAAATTAGACTAATTATTGATGGACATATGTCTATACGCAATCCCTGCTTTTTGTAATCAGAAAAGCAGGGATTGCTGTTATATTTTATAACTGATAAAAAGGTAATAATACTAACATGTATGTCAAAAAATTGCAAACGAAACGAATATGGTTTGTAGTATGCTTATACAAGATAAATTAAATCCCATCCAATGATGATGAGATTTGCAGATTACAGAAGGGATTCTGCATTATTTTTTTAGGAGAGGTGTCAATAGAATGGAAAAAGTGTTTAAGACTATGGATGGCAATACGGCGGCTGCGTATGTGGCATATGCATTCACAGAAGTAGCATCTGTATTCCCTATCACACCATCGTCCCCGATGGCGGAACACATTGACGAATGGGCTGCGCAGGGCCGAAAAAATTTATTCGGTCATACTGTTAAAATGCAGGAAATGCAGTCTGAAGGCGGTGCCGTAGCTGCTATGCATGGTGCATTACAGTGCGGGGCACTGGCTAATACGTTTACGTCTTCCCAGGGCCTGATGCTGATGATTCCGAGCATGTTTAAAATTGCTGGTGAATTGCTCCCCGGGGTTTTCCATGTCGCATCTCGTACAGTTGCTTCGCATGCACTGACTATTTTTGCGGAACACAATGATGTCATGACCACACGCAGCACGGGCATTGCCATGCTGGCTGAATCGAGCGTACAGGAAGTCATGGATTTGTCTGCCGTAGCTCATGCTGCTGCCATTTCCAGCCGGGTTCCTTTTATGAACTTCTTTGACGGCTTCCGTACGTCTCATGAAATCCAGAAAATTGAAGTCATTGATTACAAAGATTTGGAAAAATTCCTTGATAAAGATGCACTGCTTGCCTTCCGTCAGCGCGCTTTAAATCCGGATAATCCGGTTTGGCGTGGCGCCTGTGAAACCGGTGACATTTATATGCAGCATCTTGAATCGCGTAATAAATTCTACGATGTCATTCCCGATATGGTAGAAGAATATATGAAAAAGGTACAGGAAATCACTGGCCGCGAATATCATCTCTTTAATTATACCGGCGCGCCCGATGCTGAAGATGTCATTGTTATCATGGGCAGTGGGGCAGAAGTTACAGAAGAAGCTGTACGCCGTCTCGTTTCCCAGGGTCGTAAAGTTGGCTGTGTCAATATTCATTTATTCCGTCCGTGGTCGGAAAAACATTTCCTGGCTGCTTTGCCGGAAACGGTCAAACGTATTGCCGTCCTCGATCGTTCGAAAGAACCGGGTGCTAACGGTGATCCTGTATACCTTAGCGTAGCTGCCAGCTTTGCAACGGCTGCCAATGCACCGCAGGTATATGCCGGACGTTTTGGCCTGGGCGGAAAAGAATATTTGCCGGCTGATGTCGTAGCTGTATTTGATAATCTTGCAAAAGAAACTCCGAAAAATCACTTTGTCGTCGGCATCGTGGATGATGTTACGAACCTTTCGCTCGAACGCACGAGTGATCTGAATCTGGGACAGGAAGGATTACATGCCTGCAAATTCTGGGGATTCGGTTCTGACGGCACGGTCGGAGCTAATAAATCGGCTATTAAGATTATTGGCGATAATACCGATCTGTACGCTCAGGGATATTTTGCTTATGACTCGAAAAAATCTGGTGGTGTCACTGTATCCCATCTCCGCTTTGGTAAAGAACCGATCCGTATGCCGTATCTGGTTCACCAGGCTGATTTTATCGCATGCCATCGTCAATCGTATGTTCATAATTTCGATTTGCTTCAGGGCATTAAAGATGGTGGTACCTTCCTTCTGAATTGCACCTGGTCTAAAGACGAATTGGAAGAAAAGTTACCGGCCTCTTTAAAACGCAGCATTGCCCGGAATCATGTGAAATTCTATATTCTCGACGCGGTTGGGATTGCCCGTAAGATTGGTCTGGGCGGCCGTATCAATATGGTTATGCAGTCGGCATTCTTTAAATTGGCGAACGTCATTCCTCTGGATCTGGCTATCAGCAAGTTAAAAGATTCTGTCGTTACTTCGTATGGCAAAAAAGGTCAGCATGTTGTTGACATGAACTGGGCGGCTATCGATGCTGGTGTTAAAGCTATTGTTCCTGTGGATTATCCCGCTTCCTGGGCAGATGCTGTAGATGCTCCGGCAGAACCAATAAAACATAGCAAATTCTTTGAACAATTTGCTGCTCCGATGGAAGCCCTCCAGGGCGACACGTTCCCCGTTTCCATTTATGATGGCTGGGAAGATGGCACATATCCTCTGGACACAGCGAAAGAAGAAAAACGCGGTGCGTCCGTCTTTGTTCCTAAATGGGATGTGACAAAGTGCGTTCAGTGTAATAAATGTTCCTTCGTATGCCCGCATGCAGCTATCCGTCCATTCCTGATAACGGCGGAAGAAGCTGAAAAAGCTCCAGAAGGATTGACCTATAAAGAAACGTTAGGTGCGAAAGAATATAACTTCACCATTGCTGTTTCAGTAAAAGACTGCCTGGGCTGTACATCCTGCGTGAAAGTCTGCCCGGCTGGTGCACTGGAAATGGCCAATTTCGATGATGAAGAATATAAAGCCAAGCTTTGGGATTATCTGGTTGATCTTCCGCAGAAACAGAACTTCATGGATAAGAAGACTGTCAAAGGTTCACAGTTTGAAATGCCCTATCTCGAATTTACCGGGGCTTGTGCTGGTTGTGCTGAAACACCGTACGCTAAAGTCATTACACAGCTTTATGGTGACCGCATGATTATTGCCAATGCCCACGGCTGTTCCAACGTTTGGGGCGGCAGCGCGCCGACACAGGGCTATAAGATGAACCAGCAGGGCCATGGTCCTGCATGGGGAAATTCCCTCTTTGAAGATAATGCCGAATATGGCTTCGGTTTCTTCCTCGGTGACCGCAGCAACAGGGAACTCCTGAAAGGATACGTTGATGATGCCAAAGAAGTGGCTTCTCCGGAACTTCGCGCTATCCTGCAGGATTGGGAAGACAATATGGAAGTAGCCGAAGGTACGCGGAAACGTTCTGATGCCGTCATCGCAGCACTGGAAAAAGAAAAAGATGGCAAGTTTGAACTGGAACGCGTTTACAGCATGAAACAGTATCTGATTAAGCGCAGCACCTGGATCTTTGGCGGTGACGGCTGGGCTTACGATATTGGCTACGGTGGCCTGGATCATGTCCTGGCACTGGATGAAAATGTCAATGTGTTTATTTTCGATACGGAAGTATATTCTAATACAGGTGGTCAGCCGTCCAAAGCTACGCCGACGGCAGCCGTAGGCAAATTTGCAACCATGGGGAAACGCACGAAGAAGAAAGACCTCGGCATGATGTGCATGAGCTATGGTTACATCTATGTAGCCCAGGTTGCCATGGGTGCTGATCCGAATCAGTTTATGAAGGCTATCACAGAAGCAGAAGCATATAACGGTCCTTCTATCATCATCGGATATGCACCGTGCATTAACCACGGTTTGAAAGCCGGTCAGGGCAGCAGCCAGCTGGAACAGAAACGTGCCGTCGATGCCGGATATTGGCAGCTGTACCGCTATAATCCGGATCTTCTGGATCAGGGCAAGAATCCATTCAGCCTGGATTCCAAAGAACCGAAAGCCAATTTCCGTGATTTCCTTATGGGTGAAGTGCGGTTTGCTTCTCTGCAGAAGGTGGATCCCGATCAGGCCGAAGCGTTGTACAAGAAGACTGAAAAAGACGCTAAAGACCGTTACGAAAGCTACGTACGCACAAAAGAAGCTTTCGATTGGCAGTTAAATAATAAATAAATATAGTTCTGTCACATCTGCAGAGAGTATACTCTGATTAGATGACGATTGCATTGCAGATTGTAGTTCCTGCCGGTATTTTCGTTTCTCCCTTTCTCCGGCAGGGACGAATTCTGCTTTTTTTAGACAAAATGTATGATTAAAACACATGATAAAAATCTAAAATACAGATAGGAGCTAATTATGACTCAATACAATCCCGTAACCGATGAAATAATGAAAGCTTTGAAACACATTGTAGGAGACCGTTTTGCATCGAATAATCCCGATAAATTAGTAGCGTATAAAACGGACCAGGAAGAAAATGTAATCTTTCAGCACATGCCGGAAGCCGTAGTATATCCGGAAACGACAGAACAAGTTGCGGAAATCATGAAGCTGGCGAATGAAAAATGCATCCCTGTTACGCCGCGCAGCGGTGGTACCGGTCTTGCCGGTGGAGCAATTCCTGTCCGTGGTGGTATCGTTCTGGTTTTTGACCGCATGAATAAAATTCTTGAACTGGACCCGGAAAATCTCTATGTCCGCGTGCAGGCCGGGACTCCCACGTTGGAAATCCAGAATGCGGCTAAAGCACATGGACTTTTATATGCCGGAGATCCCTGTAGTACCGATGCCGGTTGTGAAATCGGTGGCAATATTTCTACAAATGCCGGTGGAAATAAAGCTGTCCGCTTTGGTACGACGCGGAATCAGGTATATTCGCTCCGTTGCGTTACAGCCCAGGGAGAAATCATGGATGTAGGCGCCCGGTTAAAAAAACAGAGTACAGGCTATGCATTGGAACAACTGATTATTGGCTCTGAAGGAACGCTGGCTATCGTTACAGAAGCGACGCTAAAATTACAGGCCTTACCACAAAATACCATTGACATGCTGGCTATTTTTAATGATGTAGATAAGGCTTTGAAATTGCCAAATAAAATATTGAAAGCCGGCATTAATCCTATTTCGTTGGAACTTATGGATACGAATTGTATCCGTTTGTGCAAAAAGAATCTGGAAATCGATCTCCCTCACGCCGATGAAAAGGGGGTAACGTATGTCATTATTACTATCGATGGGCTTACGGCAGATGAAGCGGACGAAAAAATGGAAAAAATAGCAGACATCTGCGATACTGTCGGTGTGGTAGACATGCTTATGGCGGATCAGGACCGTATCTGGAGAGCAAGAAGAGATATTGCAGAAGCTACCCGTATTGAAAGTCTTGTCTTCTATGCGGAAGATATTGTCGTTCCTGTTGATAAAATCAGTGATCTGATGAAAAAATTGACGGAATTGGAGGCGGCATACGGAATTCGCACGATGACAGCAGCTCATATCGGTGATGGAAATATCCATGTCCATGCCATGCAGTGCGACACTCCCGATGAAGTATGGAACAGCAAACTGGATGATTTCCATGCAGATCTCTATGGGTATGTATACCAGTTAGGAGGACGTCTTTCGGGCGAACACGGCATCGGTTCTAAAAAAATCAGGGAAATGGAAATGTTTACCCCGGAAGTTCCGCTTCAGTATATGCGGGCAATAAAGAAAGTATTCGACCCCAAAAACATATTGAACCCAGGGAAAATATTTACAGTCGAAGAATAAGGTATCCAGTATATCCTTTGTTTTACGATTAACGTAGCCGCCGGTGCTATCCTAATTTCTAACAGAGCAATAAAATTAAAGTAGAAGTCAAGATATTATGGAGAAAAAAACAGATAACATGGTATCCTTTTAACAAAGGTATTCAGAAATCAGATGTGAGACATGCAATTTTCTATATGCAAGAGGTATTGGTTCCGTGAGTACTAGGAAATGATTAAGTATGTGAAATTTATCATTTAAAGGAGACTTGTAAAAAAAATGAGAAGCGAAATTACGACAAAAGGCATTGAACGGGCTACCCATCGTGCTCTGTATTATTCCATGGGCTTCCTTCCGGAAGACTTGGAAAAACCGATCGTAGCAGTTGTAAATACCCAGAACGAATCCATGCCGGGACATGTTCATCTGGATACGATTGCCAAAGCTGTCAAGGAAGGTATTATTGCTGCAGGAGGTACGCCGGTAGAATTTCCGACCATTGCTATTTGTGACGGTATTGCCCAAGGTCATTTTGGTATGCATTACCCACTGGCCAGCCGTGAACTCATTGCTGATTCTGTTGAATGCATGATGAACGCTCATCAGTACGATGCAATGGTCATGATTTCTAACTGTGATAAAATTACTCCGGGGATGCTCCTGGCTGCAGTACGGCTGAACGTACCGGCTATTCTGATCAGCGGTGGTACGATGGCAACCGGATGCATTGATGGCAAAAAAATCAATTATACAGATTTGATGGCCGATCAGGGCGATGTCGTCCGCGGTATCATCACCCGGGAAGAATTGTCCCGCCGTGAACAGGTAGCCCTTCCGGGATGCGGCGCATGTAATCTGCTTGGTACAGGCAATACGATGAATTATATGACCGAAGCCCTGGGCATGTGCCTGCCTGGTTCGGATAATCTGGCCGCAACTGGCCAGCGTCTGGCACTGGCTAAACGGACGGGCATGAAAATCATGGAACTTCTTAAAAAGAATATCCTGCCTCGTCAGATTGTTACGAAAGAAGCTATTGAAAATGCCATTACTCTCGATATGGCAATCGGCGGCTCTACCAATACGGTACTTCATCTGACTGCACTGGCCCATGCGGCAGGCATTGATTTTGATATTAATACATTCAATGAACTGGCAGAAAAGGTTCCTCATCTTGTCAAAATCAGACCAGCAACTAATGGATGCTATCCGGCTGATTTCCATTATGCCGGTGGTGTAAAAGCTGTGATGAAAGAATTGGATGATCTCGGCCTGATCCATGGTGACTGCATGACCGTAACGACGGAAACGATGAAAGAAAATATTGCCGATGGAAAAGTCATTGATGACACGGTAATCCGCAATATTGATCATGCGTACTCCAAGACCGGTGGTCTGGAAGTTCTCTATGGAAGCCTGGCTCCTGCAGGCGCCGTATGTAAAAAAGCTGCCGTTGCTCCTGAAATGATGCATCATCAGGGTCCTGCCCGCGTGTTCAATCAGGAAGAAGAAGCCGTTAAAGCTATTTATGGCGGCCAGATTAATCCGGGGGACGTCGTCGTCGTCCGCTATGAAGGTCCGAAAGGCGGTCCGGGTATGCGTGAAATGCTGACTGCTACAGCAGCTATCGTTGGGATGGGCCTTTCTAAAGAAGTAGGCCTTGTTACGGATGGCCGTTTCTCCGGTGCTACTTCCGGGGCTTGTGTAGGACATGTATCTCCTGAAGCGGCAGAAGGCGGTCCTATTGCCCTCGTAGAAGAAGGCGATATGATTGAAATCGATTTGAATACACGCCGCGTAGAATTGCACGTGCCGGAAGAAGAACTTCAGCGCCGCAAGGCTGCCTGGAAACGTCCGGAACAGGATTATCTGCAGAAGGGCAGTTATCTCGACCGGTATTCCAAACTGGTAACATCCGCTATGGAAGGTGCCGTATTTAAGGACTAACCATTTTATCAGAGTAAAATAAGGAGTGAATCTCATGGTAATGCATAGAGAATTTGTAGCAGAAAGAGCCTATGAAGACATTGAATTGGGCGAAACTGCTAGTATTACAAAAATGATCAGTGAAGCCGATGTTGTAAACTTTGCAGGTATCATCGGTGATTTTAACCCGCTCCATGTGAATCCTGTTTATGCCAAGGACAGCATGTTTGGCGAACGGATTTGCCATGGCATGCTGACTGCATCCTTTATTTCGACGCTTGTCGGCTGTGGTATTCCCGGCCGGAATGGACTGTATTTATCACAGGAAGTGAAATTCGTAAAACCTGTAAAAATTGGCGATACGATTACAGCTACGGCTGAAGTTGTTGAAAAAATTGATGCAAAACGCAGGATTGTCATGCATACGGTTATCAAGAACCAGCGTGATGAAGTCGTCGTAGACGGCAAAGCGGTAGTCATGGTTATGAAGAAAAAACAGTAATACTGTTTTTTCTTTTCCATAACATACATTTAGATTTACATTTATGGAGGTTTGAATATGTCATTTTTGAATGAAGAACAGGCAGATTTGATTAAAGTCGTAGCAGATTTTGCTAAAAAGGAAATAGCTCCTAATGCAGCACATTATGATGAAACAGAAGAATTTCCTTGGGATGATATTCACAAAATGGCTGAATTAGGCCTTATGGGAATGCCTGTACCGGAAAGTCTTGGTGGCGCTGAAACGGACACGGTAACGTACGTTGCAGCTATCGAAGAAATTGCAAAAGCAGATGCTGCTATGGGTGGCATCATGGCAATTCATACTTCAACAGGCATTATGCCGATTCTCATGAACGGCACAGAAGAACAGAAGAAAAAATATATTCCCGATCTTGCTACGGGTAAAAAAGTCGGTGCCTTTGCTCTTACAGAACCAAATGCCGGTTCTGATGCGGCTGGCGTACAGACAACCGCTGTTCTTGATGGCGATGAATATGTATTGAATGGCAGCAAATGCTTTATCAGTAACGGTGGTGAAGCAGAAGTTTACACGGTCCTCGCAAGTACAGATAAAAGCAAAGGTACAAAAGGGATTTCCGCTTTCATCGTAGAAAAAGGAACACCGGGCTTTACCTTTGGCAAAAAGGAACACAAACTGGGTATCCGTGCTTCGGCTACACGCGAACTGGTATTCCAGGATTGCCGGATTCCGAAAGAAAATCTTCTCGGTGTTGAAGGCAAAGGCTTCTCCGGTGCAATGGCTGTCCTTGATGGCGCACGCATTGGTATTGCTTCCCAGGCTGTTGGTATTGCGCAGGCCGCTTATGAAGCCGCTCTGGAATATTCCAAGGTTCGTATTCAGTTTGGCAAACCTATCGCTAAACAGCAGGCTATCAGCTTTATGCTTGCCGATATGGCTATCCAGATTGAAGCGTCCCGCCAGCTGGTACGTCATGCAGCTGAATTAAAAGATGCTGGCAAACCATTCGCAAAAGAAGCCGCTATGGCTAAGACAATGGCATCCGATACGGCTGTAAAAGTGGCTTTGGATGCTGTACAGGTCCTTGGCGGTTACGGCTATACACGGGAATATCCGGTAGAACGGTATCTGCGTGATGCTAAGATTACACAGATTTACGAAGGCACGAACCAGATTCAGCGCCTTGTTATTTCCCGTGCAATTCTTGGCAGATTCTAAATAAAATAAGGCAAATATGATAATAAAAGGCCCAGAATGATGAGCAGTACTTCTGCTTGTCCCTCTGGGTCTTTTGTTTTTAGATGACAATCCTATACATTTCTCTCATAGAAAGAGTTGAGATGTATCGGCCTCCTATCGTTAATCGGGTTTTATGTCTTGAAATTTGTCATTAAACTGATACAATTGATATTACATATAATATGATTTTGATAATGGAGAATGGCTGGTTGGATTGAAAATTTGACTGCCGGAACCCACGGGATTTTTATACGTTGTAAAGGAAAAGTTTTGTCAGGAGAGTAACTATGACAAGGAAAACCATAAATTATATTAAAGATTTTTATGGCGTCGATGTTATACGCGATGTTGTCCGGGACTGGGGGGAACAACATTGGCTCCAGCTTGAACCGGACAGGACAAAAAATCAGCCCATTGTTTCTGTGGCAACCATTTATCCGCGTAAGGGACAGCCGTTTCATGGCCATTTTGGTTATCATGAAATTATTATTGGTATAAGTGGCCGCTGTGTTCATTGGTGTAATGATCGTGAGATTGTACTGACAAAGGGAAAAATCGGCCATATCAGCAGTGATTGCAATCATCGTTTTGTCAATACAACTGATGAACCCGCTTCCTTTATCAGTATTATCTATTCAGATATAACAAAACCACTGGAGGAAAGTGAATATTTAGAACATATTGACATTGACATCATGGCAAAAAAGCTGAATCTGAATCAGCTTATCTCTAACTTTGCCGATTTAGTGCATATGAAATGTTTCCTATTGTATCCTACGGGACAGGTATATGGCAGCCAGAAGGACCTTCCTGATTTATGTAAGTATTGCATAAATCATCAAGAGGGAAATTGTCTATTGCATAAGGATATGCAGCAACCGCAATTAGGTACATTCCAGTGTCATTTTGGCGTGGCGGTCAACCAGATTCCCGTTCTTGTAAAAGGCGTTCCTTTAGGATATCTTATTTGTGGTTTTGGCAGACTATCGGATATTCTCGACCATGAATTATTACATACCATGGAAGGTACAATGCAGGTTGCGTATAATGCCCTGCCTCTATTATCTCCCAATCACCTTATCTCTATAGCTAGAGATTTATCATTACTGACTAATAATTTAATTGATCTGTTTCTGAATTCACAAAGAGAAGATGAATTAAAAACTTACAAAAATAATTTAAACCGTGAACGGGAAGCACAAAGCCGGTTGGAAGAGTTATTGAATAAGACGCAATTGAAATTCCTGGAATCCCAGATAAATGTACATTTTTTATTTAACACATTAAATACGATTGCACAGCAGGCTTATCTGGAAGGTGCGGACACAGTAGCGTCGCTGACTTATGCATTATCTAATCTGCTGCGTCTTAGCCTGGGTAAAGAAGAAGCACAAGTAACCATTCAGGAAGAACTCAATTATATACGGGATTATTTGTATATTCAAAACACACGGTTCCCCAATAAATTTAAGGCAGAAATTCATGTGAATCCAAAAATCATGGGAGTCAGGATTCCGTTGATGAGTCTTATGGTAATGGTAGAAAATGCTATCTTACACGGCTTTCAAAATATTGATTATCCGGGGAAACTCATTATATCAGGGGATATAGAAGGAGATTATATCCTTTTGCAAGTAGAAGATAACGGATGTGGTATTTCACCTGAAATCTCTGAAATGGTCCGGAAGCTGCCCGAGACCGATGATATTAAGATACACCTCAGTGGTATAGGTTTGAAAAATATCTATTTAAGACTGAAGTTGTTTTTTAAAGGGAATTTTACATTATTGTTGGAACCGTTGCCGCATAAGGGAACGCTGGCGACATTAAAAATTCCCAAATCATAGTGATAAACGAGGGGGTGATGGGATGTATAATCTCGTGATAGCCGATGATGAACAGTTGGTATTTCAGTATATAAAAGCAGTTATAGAAAAAAATCACCTGCCGTTACATGTTTGTGGCACCGCAAGTAATGGGAAAGAGGCTTTACGGTTAGTACAAATATATCATCCAGAATTTGTTATGTTGGATATTAATATGCCTGAAATTAATGGGCTGGATGTGGCTGAAAAAATACGGGAATCGAACCCGGATACCTTTATTTATATTTTGACGGCATACAAGGAATTTGAATATGCACACCGGGCGATGCATGCACGGGTCACGGACTATTTAGTCAAACCAATTAAGCCACATGATTTGATCAGGACATTGAAGGCCGGTATTGGTCAGGCTTTAAAAATGAGAATAGATAAAACTCATTTGGAACGAGTAGAAAAGAAATTGGAAGAACAATATCCTGTTGTTATAAAGGAACAGCTGGTAGAGTTATTACGAATCAGAAGTAATGACGAAAAAGTGTTACCATTGCTGCGCGCCCTGTCACATCGCAATACGTTTACGCCTATAGCTGTATGTGCTGTAGGAGGATGGCATAATAAAGAAGATGGAACGGGTATTCCCGTGCGGATTCATCACGGTGCGTTCCGGCAACTGGGCGAGTATGCCGTTATCATTGCAAAAGGTGATTTGCTGGTCTTTATCTTCGATTGCTGGAATAGTCAGATCCGGGGCATGCTGCAGGCTTCTATTAAAAAATATGAAAGTGATTATGATGTGTTTTTATCTGCCGTAGTTTATATGCATCATGAAGACACACTTAGTCAGACCTATAAAAAAGCCGTAGAAACGTGTTATATAGGCCTGTTTTGGCAGCTTCGGCGTTTTTCTATTCTGGGGACGTGTACACTCAAAGAGAAACGCGAAAATTCAAAAGCAGACCTGTCACAGACGTATGAACAATTTCAGCAATTTTTACTTAACAATGAACTGCCGGCAGGAAAAAAATTTATATATGATATTTTCAAGGAAATGCAGCAATTAGAATATCCACGTAATTTGTTCATAGTCAATATCATTAAATTTGGATGTGATTTGCTGGATAAATACGGTCGGAATGTACTTACTGATGAAGAAGCAGGACGGGCTAAAAAGAAATATATATATGATATTAACAATGCCCTTAGTGCACAGGAAGCACTGAACTATGTCAATAATCTGGTTGATATACTTACATATGACATGGTTTCTGTTCAAAATAATGCAGATAAGCTCGTCGAATCTGTCATGGACTATATTGAAGCCAATTATGATAAGGAACTGACCTTAGATCAGGTGACAAAAGAATATTTCGTGAGTAAAGGGTATTTTTGCCGTGTTTTCAAAAAATATACAGGGAAACGATTTGTTCCGTATCTGACAGAAGTGAGGATGAAAAAGGCCAGAGAACTTTTGAGCAGTGGCAAGTTTACCATCACAGAAGTGGCTTGTAAAATAGGTTTTAAGGATGCCAGTTATTTTAGCACCGTATTTAGGAAATTTTATGATTGTTCTCCTAGCGATGTCCTTCCACAGAACAAGCTAAAAGAAAAATCATAGAGCCTTTGCAGTAAAAAGAAAAAATTCAATATAGAAGTGAATATATTCCTGGTTTATTTTTGAAAATCAGTGTATAATTCCAGATTATCAAAATAAATGGGGGAGAAAACGTGGTTGGAATTGGAACGTTATTAAATATGGCGGGCATAATTGTTGGTGGTGGTCTGGGCTTAACCATTGGAAATCGGATTTCTGATGCTTATAGACAAATGGTTATGACTGCCTGTGGCATCTGCCTTGTTTTTATTGGTGCAGCGGGTGTTCTGGCAGAAATGCTGGTCTTTAAAGACGGGCGGCTGGTATCGACGGGAGCCGTAACTTTGCTTGTCTGTATGTCCGCCGGTAGTTTTTTGGGAGAATTGATTGACATTGAAGGCCGGGTCCTGAAATTAGGATCATGGCTCAGGGCACATAGTGGAAATAGTGATGATGCACGATTTATCAATGCCTTTGTATCGGCATCCTTGATGGTCAGTATCGGATCGTTGGCCGTTATGGGACCGTTATCCGAAAGTATTTATGGAGACAGTTCCCTGCTGATTACTAAAACGGTGATTGATTTTTTAACTATCATGGTGATTACAATTCCCAATGGAAAAGGCTGCTTGTTTGCAGCTATCCCGATGGGAATCATACAAGGACTGATTACGCTGTTGGGAATGTGGTTTAAAGCGTCTGCATCGGCTGCTGTTCTATCTAATATAGTTTTAACCGGGTCTGTTATGATCTTTTGTGTTGGATTAAATTTGGCATTTGATAAAAAAATACGCGTTTCCAATATGTTTCCGGCAATTGGCATTGGTATTTTATATGCATGTATTCCCTGGTGAAAGAAAAGTTCTTGCGCATTGAGTGCAAGAGCTTTTTTTATGAATAGTGTGACTAGTTTTCATGGCACATTAGTAGTTAATGCTTTATTTTCATACTATATTGACAAATAAATCATAATAAACTAACATGTTAGTATCCAATGATATATATCACAAGGGGTATAATATACTGTGACATGTATCGTTTTGTAGGAAAGGATGATTTGCTAATCGTTCTATTTTAAACGGGGAGGGCTGACTTATGCCTAAATACAACAAAGTAACACCTGAACTGATTCAGAAACTGCTTGATTTACTTGGAAAACACAACATGACGACAGATCCGGAAAAACTGGATGTTTATAAGACGGACGAAGAAACCAATCCGGCCTATTTCCACACGCCGGAAGTGGTAGTTTTCCCGGAAACGACGGAACAGGTAGCGGCTATTATGAAGCTGGCCAACGAATACATGGTTCCTGTAACACCACGTGGCGGTGGCAGCAGCCTTGCCTGCCAGGCAATTCCTGTTTATAATGGAATTGTTCTCTGCCTGGAAAAAATGAATAAAATCATTGAAGTCAATAAAGAAGCACTGTATATGATCGTAGAAGCAGGCGCCGTTACGACGGCCGTACAGTCTGCCGCTAAAGAAGCTGGCTTGTATTACGCCGGAGATCCCAGCTCAAAAGCGTCCAGTGAAATCGGTGGCAACGTGGCTACTAATGCCGGCGGCAGCCGCGTCGTAAAATACGGGACGACCCGCGATCAGGTGTACTGGGCTGAAATCGTAACGCCGACAGGTGAAATTACCCAGGTAGGCAAGCGACTGCAGAAAAATACGACCGGGTATGCTCTGGAAAAACTCATCTGCGGCAGTGAAGGCACGTTGGGAATCATTACTAAATTATGCCTGAAACTCCGTCCTATCGCTCCGTATCACTTTGATATGGTTGCCATCTTTACGGATGAAACAAAAGCCCTGGCTGTACCGAACCAGCTCCTTATGGCTGGTGTTCAGCCGACAGCTATTGAATTCCTGGACAATAAAGGGATTCAGAGTGAAGAACGATTCATGAATATGACCCTTCCTCATTCTAAAGATAATGGGAACTATATCATTATTACTATTGATTCCTATGATCAGGACGACCTGGACAACCGTGTGGCTACGGCTGATGAAATATGCGAAAAGAACGGTTCCGTTGAAACATTGGTTGCGGACGACCGTATCTGGGGCGCACGATATAATATCGGGGAAGCGGCCCGCAATGACAGCCAGATCTGGCTTGCCGAAGATATCGTCGTTCCTGTCGATAAAATTGCCGATCTCATGGCCCAGATTCCGGCTATTGAAAAGAAATATGGCATTGCTACGACTACATCTGCCCATATCGGTGATGGCAATATCCATGTCAATGCCCTGAAAATGGACATGCCTATGGAACAGTGGAATGAAGTCATTCCTAAATATCACAACGAATTGTATACACTGGTTTACAGCCTGGGCGGATGCCTCTCTGGTGAACATGGCATCGGTCTGCGGAAAATCAATGAAATGAAGAAATTTACCGATCCGGTTTCTCTCGATATGATGAAGGCCATCAAGAAGGCACTGGACCCGAATCTGATTTTGAATCCAGGAAAAATTTTCACATACGACGAAGACTAAACCGTCCTTCACTTCAGAGCTGCTGCACTGTTTGGTGCAGCAGCTTTTTTAATTCCTATATTGCATGGTAGTCAGGTTCTGCATGCGTAATTTGCAGGTTAAGGTGATTTCATTGACTTTACGCTGTGGCTATGATATTCTATACCTGAAGTTAGAATATACGAACTAATGTTGTGTATTCGAACAAAAGGAGGGGAGATATGGAAGAGGAAAAGTTACATAATCCGACTGTCCGCGTTCTGGATATTCTGGAAACGGCGTATAGTCATGAAAATGGGATATCCTTTACAGAGTTATCCCGGCAGACGGGAATTTCTAAAGGTACCTTGCACCCCATTGTCATGACTCTCGTAGCAAAAGGATATCTGCAATGCCAGCATTCGCTTTTTACACTAGGCAAAAGCTGTTTCCGTTTGGGATATGCATACACCCGCACACTGAGCTGCCTCGATATTGTCAAAGCACATATGGAAGAAATCGTTACGGCTTGTAATGAAATTTGTCAGCTCGGTGTTTTGGAAGGGATGAATGTCCTGTACATTGCTAAAATGGAACCTCAGCAGGCTATCCGGGTCAGTTCATCTGTAGGGGCGACGCTGGCTGCCTATGCCACGAGTCTGGGAAAAAGCCTTCTCAGTTGCTATACAGACGAAGAAGTACGCCGTATCTGCCCGCCTGTACTGCAACAGTATACGGAACAGACCGTGCGCACGGTCGATGAACTTCTGAGTCAGCTGCATACGATCCGTAAACAGGGATATGCGCTGGAAAATGGGGAAGTAAATAAGGATATTGAATGTATTTCCATTCCCATCCAGGTGGCAGACCAGACGATGGCCATCAGTGTCAGCCTGCCGATTTACCGTTCTACGCCAGAAAAACAGCAGGAAATACTCCGCATCCTGAAGCGCCATAAAAGTGAAATTGCCGAGCAGACAGCAGGATTACAACAGGATTTAAGCTTCATTTAATGATAGATATTTCTATGGAAAAGGAAGGTATGGATCAGTATGAATGATTTCAAAGACAAAGTTGTAGTAGTAACCGGTGGCGGCCGCGGTATCGGCGCCATGACAGCCCGTCGTTTTTGTGAAGAAGGAGCTCACTGCGTCATTTCCAGCAATGTCCTGTCTGAATGTGAAGAATGTGCTGCCGAATTAAAAAAAGACGGCTTTTCAGCCAGCGTTATGGCATGTGATGTAAGCAAGCCGGCCGATGTAGATGCCCTCATAGCAGATACGGAAAAGAAATTTGGCCGTATTGATATTTTTGCCAATATTGCCGGTATTTGTACCAGTGGTATGAATTTCCTCGGTGTTACGCCGGAAAGCTGGGACCGGGTCATGAAAATCAATGCCTTCGGAACGTTATATACTAACCAGAAGGCCATCGAATCCATGATGCGCACGGGAACAAAGGGAAATATTGTCAATGTTACATCCATTGCGGCCAAGACTGGCTCTGGTGCTGTCGGTGTCGATTACTCGGCCAGCAAGGCAGCTATCGTCAATGTGACGATTTCGGCGGCTACCTTTGCGGCCCGTTATGGCATCCGCGTCAATGCCGTTGCACCTGGACCTATCCAGACGAAAATGACTGCCGTATGGGATCCCAAAATGTGTGCAAAACTCGTTAAGACTATTCCTCTGGGCCGCAAATTTGGTGAACCCGATGATATCAGCGAAGCGATTATTTTCCTTGCCAGTGATAAGGCGAAATATATTTCTGGAGAAATCCTGGATGTAAACGGCGCTGCCTGGTGCGATTAAGAGAGGAGACAGACACATGTTTGAAAAATTGCAACTTACAGGGAAAAACGCTATTGTTACAGGCGGTACGAAGGGGATTGGCAAAGGTATTGTGGAAGGTCTGGCCCAGAGTGGTGCCAATGTCGTCGTAGTCAGCCGTCATCAGGATGAATGCGATGCCGTAGCAAAAGAAATGGAACAATACGGCGTCAAGGGACTGGGCGTCAAATGCGATGTTACCATTGCCAGCGATGTCGCCAATCTGATGCAGAAGACGATGGATGCGTTTGGACATATTGACATTCTCGTGAATAATGCCGGCAGTGCAATTACGAAAAAGGCAGAAGATTTGACAGAAGCTGACTGGGACCGTGTGATTGATATGGATATGAAAGCCGTATTCTTCATGGCACAGACTGCCGGAAAATATATGATTGCCCAGAAGAGCGGAAAAATCATTAATATCGCTTCCATGCTTGGCCTTGTTGCAGAAAAACAGGTTCTGCCATATTGCGTCGCCAAAGGCGGCGTCCTGCAGATGACAAAGGCTCTGGCGCTGGAATGGGCCAAATACAATATTCAGGTCAACGCTATCTGCCCGGGGTATGTCATTACAGATATCAACAAAGACGCATTGAGTGAAGAAAAAATCTATAAACACATTACAGGAAAGATTCCCATGCGCCGCTTCGGTGAAGTAGGGGATATTGCAGGTGCTGCTGTTTTCCTGGCATCGCCGGCCTCTGATTATATGACGGGACAGCCCATCGTTCTCGATGGTGGCTGGACCATGCAGTAATTCCTTATGATAAGTATGCAGGAATTATATTGTTAATGTTAACAATATAATTCCTGCATTTTTTATGTAAAAATAGAATGGTAACAATAAAAAATTGGGATACAAGAATGCTGAAAATACCCGGTCTGCTACTTGCTAAACAAAATAATGGTGCTATAATAGGTACACCACTTCTATGAATAATGGCTATAGAAAATATATATTTTCTATTCTTGAAATGAATATAAAGGACGTATTTATAATTTTATTTTCTATGATATGGCCATTATACCTTGTGGTTATTTTATTAGAAGGATGTGTTAAGTATGGCATCAACAGAAGCTATCCCGGCTAAACGCTGGGGGCGTATTATTCCACCGGCGATCCTCGTCTATATTTTCGGATTTATGGATCGCACTAATATCGGTTTTGCTATGGCCGGCGGCATGAGCGATGCGTTGCAGATGACGGCAACCTTATCCGGCCTGGCAGCAGGTATTTTCTTTATCGGCTATATGGTTCTCCAGGTACCGGGCGGACATATTGCTGAAACGGGCAATGCCAAAAAGTTCATAGCTGTTTCCATTCTTGCCTGGAGTATTATTTGTACCAGCCTCGGGTTTGTGCAGACAGCTACCCAGCTTTTGGTCCTGCGTTTTCTCGTCGGCGTTGCTGAAGGCGGTGTATGGCCGGCTATCCTGGTCATCATCAGTCACTGGTTCCCTTCGTCTGAACGTGGCCGGGCCAATTCCTACTTCATCATGAATGTAGCTATTGCTTCTATCATCACCGGTCCTATCTCCGGCTGGCTGGTTACGACCTTTGGCTGGCGTTCCGTTTTCATCGCTGAAGGTGCCGTTTCTTTCCTGCTCATTTTCGTGTGGTGGCCTCTTATCAGCAACCGTCCGTCGGAAGCCAAATGGATTTCCAAAGAAGAACGGGAATACCTGGAAACGACGCTGGCTGCTGAACAGAAAGAACTCAGCTCGGAAGATGATGCGCCTACGTCTCTTTCCACTATTCTCAGCAGTGTCAATATGTGGAAACTGATCCTCATCTATTTCTTTTATCAGGTAGGTATCTATGGTTTTGCTATGTGGCTGCCGACTATCCTCAAAAGCCTTACTAATAGCGGCATGACCAGCATTGGTTTCCTCTCCACCATTCCGTATTTTGCCTGCATGGCCGGTTTGTATATCTTTGGGCATTTGTCTGACCGCAGCGGTAACCGTAAAAAATATGTTGCCCTGCCCCTCTTGGGATTTGCTCTTTGCTTCCTGGCATCGGCTTTCCTGAAAGATTACACCTGGGTTTCCTTTGCCTTCCTCTGCGGCTGCGGCCTGTTCCTGCAGTGCGCATCGGGGATTTTCTGGACTATCCCGACCATGCTTTTCCCAGCTAAAGTTGCTGGCGACAGCCTGGGCATCATCAACGCTCTCGGCAACCTCGGCGGTTTCGTCGGTCCGTTCATCGTTGGCTGGCTGACCACGCAGTTCATGTCCATTTATGCGGGCATTTATTTCCTGGCAGCTATGCTTGCCTGCGGCTTCTTCCTGACATTGAGCCTGCCGAAGAAGACAGAAGGTAAATAATTTCTTTCCTAAACAGCAAAAAAGAGCATCCCGCAGCGGGGATGCTCTTTTTTGCTATTATTCGTTTAAATCGAGGATAGCGCCAGTGGCGGCTGATTTTGCAATGCGGGAATAGAGGCCGAGCCATCCATGTGTAAATTTCGGTTTGGGGCGGACCCAATTCTTTTTGCGTTGTGCCAGTTCTTCATCTGATACATGAAGCGTCAGGGTATTGTTAGGGATATCAATGGTGATTTTATCGCCGTCTTTGACGAGGGCAATGGGGCCGCCATCTGCGGCTTCAGGAGAAACGTGACCGACAAAACAGCCGTTGTTGGTACCGGAGAAACGTCCATCCGTAACGAGGGCTGTCGATTTTGCCAGTCCCCGGCCGTACAGATACTTCATGGCCTTGAACATTTCCCGCATACCAGGACCGCCTTTTGGCCCTTCATAACGGATGACGACGACGTCGCCGGCTACGATATCGCCGCCCAAGATGGCTTTTTCAGCCTCTTCTTCCGAATTATAACATTTGGCCGTTCCCGTAAACGTCAGGATCGACGGGTCAATAGCGGCCGGCTTGGTGACGCCCGTTTCCGGAGCCAGATTTCCCCGGAGGATAGCCAGGCCCTTGCGGGATTCGAATGGTTCAGCCATGGTTTTGATGACCTGGGGGTTAAATTCGTATTTGTAGGTATAGTTCTGCAGATTTTCGGAAACGGTCGTGCCCGTAACGGTCATGCAGTCTTTGTGAAGCAGCGGCAGGATTTCTGTCATGACTTTGGGGATACCGCCGGCCTTATAGAAATCTTCCATATCATAGGATGATGCCGGGTTGACTTTGGCAATGAGTGGTGTTGTGGCGCTGAGTCTATCAAAGACGGCCAGCATCGTTTCATGATCAATGCCTAATTCATGAGCCATAGCGGTCAGATGGAGTACGCCATTCGTAGAGCCTCCCGTTGCCATAAGGACGCGTATGCCGTTTTCAATGGCGTCCATCGTCAGGATGTCATGACTGGTGATGCCCTGTTGGGTAAGGCGTACGATTGCTTCACCGGTTTGTTCGGCACAGCGCGTACGATCAGCATAGACGGCCGGAATCAGAGCGGCACCGGGAAGTGAGATCCCCATGGCTTCGGCGACACAGTTCATCGTATTGGCTGAGCCATAGAACGAACAGGACCCGCAGGTCGGACCACAGACGTCTTCCAGACTGTTAAATGTAGGTTCGTCTATTTTTCCGGCACGCAGCATTCCCAGCCCTTCCGACATAGAAGTCAGATCGGATTTGCGGTTGTCGAATACCTTGCCTCCCAGCATGGGACCGCCACCCATAAATATGACTGGAATATCGAGGCGGGCTGCCGCAAGGAGCATACCCGGCACGATTTTGTCACAGGAGCCGAGCAGCACGACGGCATCCAGATGATGGATTTCTACCATCGTTTCGATGTCATTGGCAATCAGGTCGCGGGAAGGCAGAATATAATGCATGCCAGCGTGGCCCTGGGCCGTGCCGTCACAGCCGGCGATGACGCCAAATTCACAGGCTGTACCGCCTGCCCGGTATATTCCCTTTTTGACGGCTTCGGCCATCTGGCGCAGGTTGTAGTGTCCCGGCACGAGTTCATTCCAGGAGTTGGCAATGCCAATCAGCGGGCGCTTCAGATCGTCATCGGAATAGCCGATGGATTTAAATACACTGCGATTAAAAGACCATTCCGGCCTTCCTAAAATTTCTTTACTTCTGTACATTTTCTTCATCCTTTCCCACCATCAGGTGTCAGCAGAAAGCTGTGCTTTCTAAATGAAATAGTACATGTCCCTTTCTTCACTATAACTTTTTTTCATTTTATTTGCAACTATTTTGTATGAATAATTGTAAAACCGGTGTCTCAGTTTTGAGACAGAATCAGATGAGTCCGTTCAAATGAACAAATGTGAAAACAATAACGTAAAACCGATGAATGACGCCAGAAAAATCATATTAGTTATGATTTTTCTATAGACTAGGATACTAGAATATGCTAATATGTACGTATATTAGATGCGTTATAACAGATGTGTCATTCTTTGATAAAATTGCCGTCGGATTCCGGTATTCATAAGGGTTGATGGCTGTTTTATATATGTGATTTTCTCATAGCGAGCGAACATAAGGTGCAATCCCGTTATTTGACAGACACTGCCATTCTAGTACAATAATAGTATGTGAATTCGTAAATGTATACACATGTGTATATGCGAATTAATGTGCAATTGCATGAGGCAGGAACTGGTACAAATTCGTTCTGTTGCTGTAAAGAGAGGAGTAGTAGTATGAAACAAGGTACAGGTGTTGTAGGAGAATTATGTAAAGACGTATTTATTCCTAAAATGGTGAAAGTACATCAGAAATTTGATTTATCGTACATTAAACCGGAAGATATTCCCGGTGTTGTCCGGGCTCAGCTCGATCGTGACATCATCGCATCCAAAATAAAACCGGGCATGACGATTGCCATTACCTGCGGCAGCCGCGGCGTATCCAATACGGCTCTTATTATCAAGACCATTGCATCGTATGTTAAGGAAAAAGGTGCTAAACCGTTCGTATTCCCGGCTATGGGCAGTCATGGCGGTGCTACACCGGAAGGACAGACTCAGATCGTCAATGGCTATGGCGTCGTGGAAGACTATGTAGGATGCCCGATTCGTGCGACTATGGAAACGAAACAGATTGGCACGACCGATGATGGCCGTCCTGTTTTCATTGATAAATATGCAGCTGAATCGGATGGTATCATCATGCTGGGCCGTATCAAAGCCCATACGCAGTTCGTTGGCCCTTATGAAAGCGGCCTGATGAAGATGGCTGTTATCGGCATGGGCAAACAGCATGGCGCCGAAGGTGTCCATGAACAAGGCTTTGTCCATATGGCAGAAAACATCCAGCGCTATGGCAAAGTCATTCTGAAAAACGCTCCGATTATTTGTGGCGTCGGCCTTTTGGAAAATGCGGCAGATCAGACGCATACCATTGTCGCCCTCACGCCGGATGAAATCATCGAACAGGAACCGGAATACCTGAAAAAAGCAAAAGCTCTCATGGGACATATCATGATCAAACATGCCGACCTTCTCATCATCGATGAAATTGGCAAAAACATCAGTGGCGACGGCCATGACCCCAACGTTTCCAATATGCTGCCCCGTGAAACGGGCGTCCCCTTTGGCCCGAACGGTGAATTCCCGTCCAAGTGTGAATTCAATGCCGACCGCAAAATTGTCCTGGATCTCACGGAAGAAACTCATGGCAACGCCAATGGCCTGGGCTTGGCAGATGTAACGACACAGCGTTGCGTTGACAAGATTGTCAATGCTGCAGCATATCCGAATGCCGTTACCTCGACGATTCTGGAAATGGTCAAGATTCCGTTCTGGACGGAAAATGATAAACTGGCTATCCAGGTTGCACTGAAAACGGCTACGAAAGCTGATAAGACAGCTCCGAAAATCGTCCGCATCAAGAATACGATGGAAGTGCAGGATATTTACGTATCAGAAGCACTGCTTCCGGAAGTTGAAGCTAACCCGGATATGGAAGTAGCCGGGGAACTGGCTCCTATGCCGTTTGATGAAAATGGCAACCTGTTTTAATCCGTCATGACGATAGGAGACCGTATGCTGTATCTGGCAGCATACGGCCTCTCATATATAACATATTATATTTATATTTTGTTTCCCAATCCCTAAAACAAGGAGGAACATGAATGGAACAGAGATGTAAAGGCGTACGCAAAGTATGGGCCCAGTCGGATGCATTGAAACTCGGCACCGAATTCTCCGAAGGCGATCTCGCGAAACCGCAGATTTTGATTGATGATGTATGGGGTGAAAGCCATCCCGGCAGTGTTCACCTCGATAAGTATGCTAAACAGGCATCTATCGGCGTCTATGAAACGGGTGGCAAACCTGCTAATTTCCATGTCACTGATATCTGTGACGGATGGGCTCAGGGCCATGATGGCATGAACTTTATCCTTCCCAGCCGTGAAGTCATTGCCGATATGGTAGAAATCCATGCCAATGTCATTCCCTGGGATGGCGTTATTCTGATTTCCAGCTGTGATAAAGCCGTACCGGCTCATCTGGAAGTAGCTGCCCGTCTCGATATGCCGGTCATCCACATTCCCGGCGGTTCTATGCGCAGCGGCCCGGGGTGCACGACATCCGACCTCGCCGGCCCGATTACGGCCCGTGATAAACGCGGTCTGGTCAGCAAAGATGAAATGCGTGATTATAAACTGACGGGCTGTCCGACCTGTGGTTCCTGTCAGTTCATGGGAACGGCCAGCACGATGCAGTGCATGTCTGAAGCACTTGGTATGGCCCTTCCCGGCAATGCTGTCGTACCGGCTACATTGATGGAAAGTCAGCGCTATGCCCGTCTGGCAGGTCAGAAGATTATGGAACTGGCTGAAAAAGGCATCACCACGTCAAAAATCATGACGAAAGCGGCCTTCATCAACGCCATTAAAGTCCATCAGGCTATCAGTGGTTCTACCAATGCTACCATTCATTTCCCGGCTATTGCCCATCAGCTGGGCATTGATATTCATCCGCGCATGTTCGATGAAATCGGCAAGAATATCAAATATCTGACGAATGTACAGCCTAGCGGCAAATACATTACAGAATTCCTCTGGTATGCCGGCGGGATTCCCATGATCCAGATGTATCTCAAAGACGAACTGGATCTCAACGTCATGACCGTTACGGGCCGCACGCTGGGTGAAAACCTGGAAATGATTGAAAAGAGCGACTTCTTTGAACGCGGCCTTGGCTATCTCAAGACTTATGGCATTAATCCGGAAGATATCATCCGCAAACCGGAACATTCGAATAAATATGGTTCTCTGGCTGTACTGGACGGCAATATTGCTCCTGATGGCAGTGTCGTTAAATTCTCGGCTATCAAGAATCCCGATATGATGCATCATATCGGACCGGCACGGGTATTCAATTCGGAAGAAGACTGCCAGCAGGCTATCATTACTGGTCAGGTCAATCAGGGCGACATCTTATTTATCCGTTATGAAGGCCCGAAAGGTGCTGGTATGCCTGAAAGCCTCATGACGACCGATGCCATTGCCTTTGATGAACGCCTGGATGGCACGGTTGCACTGGTAACGGACGGCCGTTTCTCAGGTGCTACCCAGGGCCCGGCTATCGGCCACGTATCACCGGAAGCCGTAGAAGGCGGCCCCATTGCGCTCCTGGAAGACGGCGATATGATTGAAATCGACATTCCGAACCGCAAAATCAATATGATCGGCGTAAAAGGTGAAAAGAAGACGGCGGAAGAAGTAGATGCTATTCTGGCTGAACGTAAAAAGAACTGGAAGATGCCTGATTTCCCGAAGAAAAAAGGCTATCTGGCTCGCTATAGCAAATATGCGACATCGGCAATGTCCGGCGGATATCTTCAGTAATTCATACTAGTTTGCAGCTAATAAAGAAGGTATCGTACGAAGCAGTGGTGCTTTGTACGATACCTTTTTAGCTGTACGTTTATAGTAAATAACAACAAAATTCAGATATAAAAAAGACCTGTTGCTGAGAACAGGTCTTTTTTATACATGTAGTGACTTAACATCTTATATTGGCTGGGACTGGAATGATTTGGCAAAGAAATCAATATCGTTGATGTTCAGTTCTGTAAAGGTGTGTTCCAGTTTTTCCTTCGATGTCTTCAATGCGTCAATGGTTTTTTCCTTCTTTTCTTCTGTCAGGCGGAAAGAAGGGATGCTGACGCTCATGGCAGCGATATAATGACCGTGATACGCCAGGGGAACGGAGAAACAATTGATGCCGGGAGAAATTTCTTCTTTATCCGTGAAATATCCAAGCGTCTTGCCCTGCTGGCATTCATCATAGAAACGGTTAAAGTCTGTACAGGTCCGTTCTGTTACCGGGGCCAGCCCCTGGGGATAGAGTGTTTGCAGGCCCTGCAGGGTGTATTCGCTTAGCAGTGCTTTTCCGATAGCCGTGCTGTAAGCAGGAAGCCGTTTGCCGACGAAAGAAATGAGCCGTATCGGTTCGGGAGATTCTTCTTTTGCCAGATAGAGTACATCACCGCCTACCAGAACACCGAGCTGGCAGGCTTCCGATGTGGCATTGACGATGCGTTTCATCTGGGCTTTGAAAAGTTCTAGTATGTCCATGTCCTGCAGGCAGGCGGATCCGACGATGAGAGCGCTGATGCCGACTGTATACTTGTTGGATCCATGCTGGGTGATAAAGCGGCGTTCACACAGTGTGCGGATAATGGGAACAATCGTACTTTTGGGGACAGAGATAGCCGTGGCAATTTCTGTCAGGGAGCAGCCTTCCTTCGATGTGGAAAGAAGCTGCATAATGTCCAATACACGGGCTGTAGGGCGGTGCGTGGTATAGGGCATCCTATATTACCTCCTTTAAAATATATATGATGACGGTAAATCACAGGCAGTACATTGAGGTTCACAATCATCAGTATAGCGAAAATGGGACAACCTTGCAAATGGAAATAGATGATACAAGACTGAGAAGTCTGGTTATAGCACGGGCAGATATAAACCACAAAAGGAATTTATCGGCGAATATTGCTATTTTATGTGAAAAATGGTAGAATATAGACGTAAAACGTATATACAAATTATAACTCATATACGAACAAATTGCAAAAGAAATTGTCATATTTATCTATTCCGATATAGATATAATTCTGCTTTAAAACTATGAAAATAGTTTTGAATAAATGCCTTACGAGGCGTATAATTTAAGGAGGTATTTTTTTATGAATTTTGAATTCTCTGATGAACAGCAGGCGATTCAGAAATTGGTACGCGAATTTGCAGAAAAGGAAATTGCACCGACTGTCCAGGAACGGGATGAAAAAGCAGAATTTTCCCGTGAAATCTTTGATAAAATTGGTGAATTAGGCTTGTGCGGCATCTTTTTCCCCGAAGAATACGGTGGAAGTGATGGCAGTTATGTAAGCTATATCCTGGCTAATGAAGAATTATCCAAGGTTGATGACGCCGTAGCTGCCGGGTATGCCTCCAGCATTTCTCTGTGCGCATGGCCTATCTGGAAATTTGGTACAGAAGAACAGAAGAAAAAATACCTCACACCGCTGGCAGAAGGAACGAAACTGGGTGCTTTCGGCCTGACAGAACCCAATGCCGGTTCTGATGCTGCCCGTCAGCAGAGCACGGCTGTCCGTAAAGGCGACCATTATATCCTCAACGGCAGCAAAATCTTTATCACCAATGGCGGGGAAGCAGACATTTATGTCGTCTTTGCTATGACGGATAAGACAAAAGGCACAAAAGGGATTTCCGCGTTCATCCTTGAAAAAGGAATGGAAGGCTTCACTTTTGGCAAAGAAGAACAGAAGATGGGGATTCATGCTTCCAAGACGAGAGAACTGATTTTCCAGGATGTTAAAGTTCCGGTAGAAAATCTTCTCGGTGAAGAAGGCAAAGGCTTCAAAATCGCTATGCAGGGCCTCGATGGCGGCCGTATCGGTGTTGCTGCCCAGGGCCTGGGCATCGCCGGTGCTGCGCTGGAAGCGGCCATCAAGTATTCCAAGGAACGGGAACAGTTTGGCAAACCGGTCTGCAAGTTCCAGTCTATTTCCTTTATGCTTGCCGACATGGCAACGAAACTGGATGCAGCCCGTCTTCTCGTGTACCGTGCAGCAGCCCTCAAAGAACAGGGCAAACCGTGCACGAAAGAATCGTGCATGGCCAAGCTGTATGCGACCGATGCGGCTATGTCCATTGCAACGGACGCCGTACAGATTCTCGGCGGTTATGGCTACATCCGCGAATATCCGGTAGAACGGCTCATGCGCGATGCCAAGATTACCCAGATTTATGAAGGTACGAACCAGATTCAGAGACTGATTATTTCCGGCCAGCTTTTACAGTAAATCGTTCATACAGAAAGGGAGATAACGATGAGTGATGTATTAACCTATGATGAAATGAAAGTCGGCGATAAGACCACTTTCGGCAAAACAATTGGTGAATGTGATGTATATGCTTTTGCAGGTGTTACGGGTGATTTCAACCCGATGCATGTCAATGAAGTAGAAGCATCGAAGACCATGTTCAAAGGCCGTATTGCCCATGGCATGCTCAGTGCCGGCATCATCTCCACGACCATGACGAAAGCTGCTCATGGCGGCACGCCGATTTACTGCTCACAGGAATTAAAATTTAAGGCTCCTGTACATATTGGTGATACCATTACCTGCACGGCAGAACTCATTGAAAAGATTCCGGAAAAACATCGTCTGATTTACCGCACCGTCGTTACCAATCAGGACGGCGTAGTCGTTACAGACGGTAAAGCAATGATTTTAAAATTCTAAGTTGATTTGACGCGCAGGGGGCCCGGGCTCCTTGTGCGTTATCTGAAAAGCACAAGGAGGTTATACTCATGGCATTAATGACTGGTGAACAGTATATCGAAAGCATGCGCAAGCTCAATCTGCAGGTGTACATGTTCGGCAAAAAAATCGACAACGTCGTCGATGACCCCATCCTGCGTCCGTCCCTGAACTCGGTCCGCATGACCTACGACCTGGCCCAGATGCCGGAATACGAAGATCTCATGACGGCTACGTCGTCCCTGACTGGTGAAAAGATCAACCGTTTTACCCATATCCACCAGAGCACCCAGGACCTCATCAACAAAGTCCGGATGCAGCGTCTCCTCGGCCAGAAGACGGCAGCCTGCTTCCAGCGCTGCGTCGGCATGGATGCATCCAACGCCGTATTCTCCACGACCTATGAAATCGACCAGAAATACGGCACTCATTATCATGAAAACTTCAAGAAATTCCTGACCCGGGTACAGCAGAACGACTTTACCGTCGATGGCGCCATGACCGACCCGAAAGGCGACCGCGGCAAGGCTCCTCATGCCCAGGATGATCCCGATTTGTATCTCCACGTCGTCGAACGCCGTCCCGACGGTGTCGTCGTACGCGGTGCCAAAGCCCATCAGACAGGCTTCATCAACTCCCACGAAGTCATCGTTATGCCGACCATCGCCATGCGGGAAGCTGATAAGGATTACGCTATTTCCTTCTGCTGTCCGACCGATGCCGAAGGCATTTTCATGATCGTCGGCCGTCAGTCCTGCGATACGCGGAAACTGGAAGGAGCTCCCATGGATACGGGCAACCCCGAATTCGGCGGCACGGAAGCACTGGTTATCTTCGATAACGTATTTATCCCCAATGACCAGATCTTCCTCAACGGCGAAGTGGAATTTGCCGGCATGATGGTCGAACGCTTTGCCGGATATCACCGTCAGTCCTATGGCGGCTGCAAAGTCGGCGTAGGCGACGTCCTCATCGGGGC
>NZ_DGRS01000003.1:0-827 GCF_002391155.1 Megasphaera sp. UBA4382
AACTGCTCTACGCATACTGCGAAGCGACGGTTCCCAAAGTGACGGTCGTCACGCGCAAAGCCTACGGCGGCGCCTACATCGGCATGTGCTGCCGCCAGCTCGGCGCCGACATGGTATTTGCTTGGCCGACAGCGGAAATCGCCGTCATGGGACCTGATGGAGCAGCTGACATCATTTTCAAACGCGATCCCGACAAGGAAGCCAAGAAACAGGAATATATCAAGGAATTCCTGACACCGTACAAAGCGGCGGAACACGGCTATGTCGATTGCGTCATCGATCCGAAAGAAACGCGTCCGCGCATCATCAATGCCCTGGCTATGCTCTACAGCAAGCGGGAAGACCGGCCGCAGAAGAAACACGGTAATATTCCGTTATAAGGGGGAATCAGGTCATGGAAGAAACATCAGCCATTTCGATGGAACTCGTATTAGCGGCCCTGATTGCCCTGGCTGTGCTGCTCCTGCTCGGCTGGTATATTTTAAACAGCAAGATTCAATCGCTGGCTGCGGATGTAAAAGCCCTGCAGAAAGAACGGGATGGCCTTCAGGCACGCCTGAACGCGGCAGAAGAAAAACTGGCTGCGGCTCCGGCCTCTCCGGCAGCAGCTTCGTCTCCTGTAGAACCGGCAGAACCGGCTGTGCAGGAAGTGGCGGAAACTGTGGCAGAAGAACCGGTGCAGACTGCCTCTGTGGAAGAGCCGGAAACAGATGCTATAGAAGACGTCCCATCGGATAGTGAAATACCGCCTGAAGTCGTAGCCGTTATCATGGCTGCCGTTGCCGCCTGCGGTTACAGCCCTGCAGCCATCCGGTCGATACGGCGGG
>NZ_DGRS01000003.1:869-15792 GCF_002391155.1 Megasphaera sp. UBA4382
TCGATACGGCGGGATACAACCCGGCCGCATCAGAGCCGTGGCTGGGTCATGGCAGGCCGTCTGGCTGGTATGAGATAAGAGAAATTGGACTCCAGGAGGAATTAGTATAATGAAAAAATTTAACGTAACTGTCAATGGCAAGACCTATGAAGTAGAAGTAGAAGAAGTTGGCGCCCCTCAGAAGGCAGCTGCGCCGGCTGCTCCTGCTGCAGCTCCGGCACCGTCTCCAGCCGCGCAGCCTGTACAGAAAGCACCGGCAGCCCAGCCGGCTCCGGCAGCGCCGGTTGTTCCCAAAGGCCCGGTTCCGGAAGGAGCCATCACGGTAAAAGCTCCTATGCCGGGCAAGATTTCCGCAGTCAAGGCAGAAAGTGGTGCGTCAGTCAAGAGAGGTGATGTACTGGTCGTACTGGAAGCGATGAAGATGCAGAACGATATTACTGCCACAGCTGATGGAACCCTTCATGAAATCCGTGTCCAGGTCGGTGATAACGTTAAGACAGGAGATATCTTAGCCGTTATTACCCAATAGTGAGAAGAGGTAATCTCCATGAAAATATCTACCCGTGGTCGTTATGCATTGCGTCTGATGCTGGAACTGGCTATGCACGAACAGGAGCCCCGCTATATTTCCATCAAGGGGATAGCGGATCACCAGCATCTTTCCGAGAAGTATCTGGAACAGATTGTCACACGTTTGGGACGGGGCGGCATGGTATTCAGTGCCCGCGGTCCGGCTGGCGGCTACCGGTTGGCACGGCCGCCTGAAGAGTTTACCATAGGTGAAATACTGCGTCTGATGGAAGGTGATTTGTCACCTGTCCCGGAAATCAACCCTGATCTGCCGCCGTGCGCTGTAGAGTATGTGTGGAAGAAACTGGCTACGGCTATCAACGATGTCGTCGATCACATTACGCTGCAGGATCTGGTGCGTCTGCAGCATGAAATGGATAAAGACAAAAAGGGTAGATAAGCAGGAGATGCAGAAATAGAAGAACCCCGCAGGAGGATGATTCCTTCCTGTGGGGTTTTGCTTACGAAGTTATTTTTTCAGTTTGCTTTCCGCCTTGGCGACAAACGGTGCCGATTCGATGATGAACCGTTCGTGAACGGCTTCCCCGACGAGTCCGGCATCATCCCAGGCCTGGATGGTAAAGGTCAGTTTTCGTCTGTCCTGTTCTGTCAGGACGGCTTTGGCACGGACTGTAAGGCCAATAGGAGTGGCCGACAGGTGCTTGACGTTCATGGAGATGCCGACGGTGCTATAGCCTTCCGGCAGCTGGGAATCACCGGCCAGAACGGCGGCGTGTTCCATGAGGCCTACCAGTGCCGGTGTGGCGTAGACGGGGGCCGTGCCGCTGGCGTAGCGGATAGCTGTATTCTGTTCGGTAACTTTTTCTGTTGTTTCTGCAGAAGATTGCAGAGTAAGTGTGAAATCCATTATTTCATCCCTCGCTATTCATTTTTTTATTTTATTGTACCATATTGTGCGCAGAATGAATAGGACGGGTCCGGCCAGTGGACTTTATAAAAGAAATACGGTACAATGAATTATACTTGTAAGCAATAGGAGAAGGAAGGGTAGCTCGTGAAGGGTAAATGGTGTCTTCTGGCTCTGGCTCTTATCTGCCTGAGCCTGCCTGTAATGGCGAAAGATAAAGATAAAGGCGTGGAAACGCGGTTTGACAACTGGGGAATCGTGACAGTGCCTCCGGATATCACGATGGAAGAAGGGACGCAGCCGTTTCTGACAGCCCGGTCCTATGGCAATGATGTCGTACGTATGCTGGAAGAAATATATCCGGCCGAACCGGTATGCTGGCAGATTGTAGAAAAGGATGATGCCAGTTTTCAATACGGATACATGTTGCGCTACAGCCTTGACATCTGGCAGGTGGAAGCGGCCGTAGAAGGAAAACAGCAGGAGAATGCCTATCTCCGCGATATTGGCAGCCGTCCGTCGGTGCAGACGCTGGCCAGCCATGCCAATAACCGGCTCCGTATTTCTCTCCCATCAGAATTTGAACTGGTTCAGCCATTCACGGCACGGAAAGTGCGGGGGACGACGTTCTATGAAAGCCGGCTGCGTCACGTACTGCTCATCAACCAGTCTTATTTTACCGAGTCCATTTATGTTCTGGCCTGGCAGCATGGCGATTTCGTTGAAATAGCCGTTATCTTCGGTCACGACGAAGAAGATCAGCATCTTCCCTATACACTGCTGTCTGCGCTGGAAAATGCAAAAAAAATGCCGCGTTCATAGCGGCATTTTTTCGTAAGATCACCTTTCTCAAAGTTCCTTCATCAGTTCTTCCAGATGATGGGTCAGTTTCATATTTTCACTGTAATCGATGGGGCAGTCGATGATGACTGGTTTATCCTGCTTGAAGGCTTTGATGAGCGTCGGCAGCAGGTCTTCCGCCTTTTCGATGCGGTAACCGATGGCCCCCATGCTTTCGGCAAATTTCACGAAATCAGGATTGGTGAAATCGACGTATTCGTGATGGCCGTACTGCATGTCCTGCTTCCATTTGATCAGGCCGTAGCTGCGGTCATTGAAGATGAGGGTGACGAAATTCGTTCCCAGCCGGTGAGCCGTTTCGAATTCCTGGCAGTTCATCATGAAGCCGGCATCACCAGTGATGGCCAGCACTTTTCTGTCAGGATGGACCAGTTTTGCGGCAATAGCGCCGGGGACGGCCAGACCCATGGTGGCGAATCCGTTGGAGATGATGCATGTATTGGGCTTATAGCAGTTATAATGGCGGGCAACCCAGACCTTATTGGCCCCTACATCGGAGATGACGATATCATCCTTGTCCATGACGCGCCGGCAGTCGATGAGTGCTTTCTGCGGCTTGACAGGATAGGAAAGGTCCTGGGCATAGCTTTCATGTTCTTCGACCATCTGTTTCCGCAGATTGAGGAAGGGGACCGGTTCCTGCAGGCGGGCTGCTTTATTCATGATCCGTTCCAGCGCATCGGGAATATTGCCGACGACTTCCACTTCGGGCTGGTAATTTTTGTTGATGTCGGCCGGCATCGTATCGATATGGATGATATCGGCGTTGGACATGTGCCATTTAGCCGGGGCGTATTCGATGATATCGTAGCCGATGGCGATGACCAGGCTGGCTTTTTCCAACATCTTCGTCTGATAATCGTCCATGGGGATGCCGACGGTCCACATCGAATAGGGATTGTCAAAGGGAATAGCCCCTTTGGCCATCATCGTATTGATAACCGGCAGTTTCAGCTTTTCTGCAAATTTAGTGAGCATTTCTGTGGCATGGCTGCGGATAACGCTGCTTCCGGCGAGGATGACCGGATTCTTGGCATAGGAAATCATGGATGCAGCGGCTTCAATCTGCGCTTCCAGGGCCGTTTCCGGCTGGATGGTCTTGCGCTGCAGTGGCCTTTCGTCGTCACCGACGGGCATTTTACTGATATTGACCGGCAGGTCGATGAAGGTAGCACCTGGTTTTTCCCGTTCGGCATATTTAAAGGCGAGCCGTGTGATTTCTGCCATCGTATCAGGCCGGACGACCGTATAGGCGCGGCGGGTGATCGGTTCAAACATAGAGCGCAGGTCCAGATACTGATGGGCCGTAATGTGCATCTTGTCTGTGCCTACCTGACCGGAAATAGCAACTAGCGGCGCCCCGTCGCAGTCGGCATCGGCAACGCCGGTGATGAGGTTTGTCGCCCCCGGCCCGAGAGTTGCCATGCAGACGCCGGCCTTGCCGGTCAGTCTGCCATAGACGTCAGCCATAAAGGCGGCGCCCTGTTCGTGACGGACAGTGATGAATTCTATTTTAGATCTTTTCAGTGCTTCCATGATGGCGAGGTTTTCTTCGCCGGGAATGCCAAAAATATAATGAACGCCTTCTTCTTCCAGACATTCGACTAAAAGATCGGCTGTATTGCGCTGTTTTGTTTTCATTGGATGATCCCCTCTCTTAATAACACAGATACTTTTCTGTTGCGGCTCCAATTATAGTATCTGGAAATGACTTTTTCAATTTCACAATATGAAATTTAATATAGTTTTAATAATTCTTGCCTTTGCGAAAATGAATGAATGGAGAAATAAAATACTGTAAATACAAGGGTTTATCCAATGTTTATGATAAATTACCTGTCAAATATCATGCCGCGATATAGAATTATATTCTGCATCATAAAATTTAACATACAAATTTTTCTTTCGTAATGTGAAAGGAGATGCGATTTATGCAGTTTATTATCATCAGTGCCTGTCTCTTAGGGCAATCCTGCCGTTATGACGGGCAATGCCGGGAGTATCCGGAGATTACCCCATTGTGCAGCCGGAAAGACATCGTGCTCATTCCCGTCTGTCCGGAACAGGCCGGAGGCCTGGCTACGCCGAGACCAGCAGCGGAACGATCAAAAAACGGCGTGTTTACCCGGGAAGGGCGCGATGTGACCGCTGAGTATGAACGGGGAGCACGAGAGGCACTGCGCCTGGCCCGGCTATATGGCTGCCGCTGGGCCGTCCTCAAGGAGAAAAGCCCGTCCTGTGGCAGCTGCTGCATTTACGACGGCACGTTTACGCGCACTCTTACAGAAGGTGATGGCGTGACAGCGGCCCTGTTCAGGAAAGAGGGCATTTCCGTCGTTGGCGAAAGCCGTATTCCCTGGCTCCTGGAACAGTTGTAAGACGCCTGTTCTTACCGGCCGCCGTGGAAATATTGCTTGCTTTATAGGGGCCTCTTTGCTACAATATATAAGTACGCGAGGAGGAACATATAGTGAATACGGTATTACATGAAATATTGGAATGGCTCTATGCCATTGTCATTGCGCTGGCCATTGCCATGGTTATCCATATATTCTTTTTGCAGCCGACACGGGTTTCAGGTGAATCCATGGTGCCGACCCTGCATAACGGTGAATATCTGATTATTTCAAAAATGGGACATATTATGGGAGATGTACCCAATTACGGTGACATCGTCATCATCGACAGCCGCGTCGGCTATCCCCGGACGTGGAAAGATGACGTAGCCGAACCAATGGACAATTATCTGGCCCTGTTCAGCTCCCGCTTCCAGACGAAGAATGTCTGGGTAAAACGGGTCATTGGCCGCCCGGGCGACACGCTGGCTTTCCATGACGGCAAAGTATGGCGCAACGGTGAGGCTCTGGATGAACCGTATATCAATGAACCCATGACTTATAGCCGCAAAGGGGAGGTCCAGGTGCCGGAAGGATATGTCTTCTGCATGGGCGATAACCGTAACCACAGCAGTGACAGCCGCTTCATCGGGCCGGTCCCGGTTGATCACGTCCTGGGGAAAGTCATTTGGTAAATAGGGTGTAAGAGCCGGTGCGCGTACCGCTTGTATACGTGCCGTACTCTTGCACTTTTTTTGTAGGAAAGGAGTTTTTTTATGAGCCGCACAAAGGAAGAATTACAGGGAGTTACGTCTCTGGGAAATCAGCATACAGCCTATACGTTCGATTATGATCCATCACTGTTGGAAACGTTTATTAATAAACATCCCGGCCGGGACTATTTCGTCAAGTTCAACTGTCCCGAATTTACCAGTCTCTGCCCCAAGACGGGACAGCCCGATTACGCTACTTTGTATATTTCGTATGTACCGGACCAGCGGATGGTAGAAAGCAAATCGCTGAAGCTCTATCTGTTTAGTTTCCGCAATCACGGGGACTTCCACGAAGACTGTGTCAACATCATCATGGACGACCTGATCCATGCCATGGACCCGAAATACATTGAGGTGTGGGGGAAATTCCTGCCCCGTGGCGGCATCAGCATCGACCCGTACTGCAATTACGGCCGTGCCGGGACTCCCTGGGAGCAGGTAGCCTGGCAGCGCCTGTCTCAGCACGATCTCTATCCGGAAACCATCGACAACCGTTGACAGATACTTTCAGGTTACGGTTTTGTCTCAGTTTTTCTGCCATTGACAGAAATTGGAAAAGATATGGTATAATAGAACAAACGATAGTTCATAGTAAACATAAAGGCGGTGTTCTTCTTGAAAATGAAAAAAATACTGGCTGCCCTGGTTTTGTCCCTGGCTGTATCCGTTACGGCTTTTGCCAAGGAAGAAGTGTGGCAGTACAATCAGTTTACGACTATTGATATGAGCTCAGCGAAGATTTCCTATCCGGCAGGCATGCAGACTCTTACCTTCCATACGGTAGAAAAAGCTGGTGATTCGACGGATTACTGCACCTATGTCTACAACGTGGATGAACAGACCATCCAGCTCAAGGAAATGGTAACAAAGACGAAAAAGAGCAAGTATAAAAGCAGTTTTTATCCCGAATCCATCAAGAACGGCAATAATGTCATCAAGGCACGGGCCCGCATGGCCGATGAAGTACTGCAGAAAGTACTGGAAAAACTCAATAAATAACAAAATGGAAGCGGCCGCATTACGTGTTTATGCTTAATGCGGCCGCTTCTTTTCTGCGTCTATATGTATGTGGTTATTTTCCTTTGATGCAGATGCGCAGCCACCGCGGCAGTGTAGCTTTGGTGACGACGATGGAAAAGGCGATGGCCAGGAGAGTTACGATGCAGTAGATGGCCATGATGTACAGACTGCGCAGGAAAATATGAAAGTGAGATGCCAGATGGGTGAGCAGTGCCAGAAACAGGGGATGGACCAGATAGATGGGATAGGAGTAATCGCCCAGGAGAGAAAACACTTTATCCACCGCACGCGGCACGGGACGGCATTGCCACCAGTACAGGCAGAACAGCATCGTAGACAAAGTATAAACCATTCCTACCGGACTGAGCTGGTGGATGGTAAACACGGCAGACAGGGCATCATAGCCCTTATAGTACATGATGCCGTAATAAGCGGCCAGCATGCCTGCTGTGGAAAGCCCCTGGAAGAGATTGACCAGAAGTCCGTGATTTTTAAGCCAGTCGCAGACGGCGGAAAAGTGTTCTGCCGTAAAAGCGCCGAACAGGAAGATGAACAGATAATGAAGGACGACGTAATTGAGGCGGTAATTGAAGGCATCCTGCAGAATCGGGCTGGCAAAATGAAAATTCCAGATATAACTGGAATAGAAGTTAAATATCATGTTGGCGAAAAAGAGAATGGTAAAGGACAGGGCCGGTTTCTTATCCATCCAGCGCAAAAGGGGCCGCCAGAGGGGCATGAGAAAATAGAACCACAGGAGAATGACGAGAAAATAGATGTGATACATGGCCAGGCCGTACCAGAGTGTACGGATGAACTGTCCGGGATGGAACAGAGTAAAATTATGGCCGATGACGGAAACGTACAACATGTAAAATAAGGACCAGGAGAGGTAAGGGATTAGGACCGTGCGCAGGCGGCGCTTCAGGTACTCTTTGTATACAAAGGGCTGATTGAGAGGCTGGCTGAGGAACATGCCGAAAGCGGACAGGAAAAAAAAGGCCGGAACGGAAAAGCGGGAGAGAATTTCCAGCACGGCGACCAGTCCCAGATTGGGAGAGGGGCTGAGAAGGGCTACGGAGCCGACGTGGATCCCGATGACTCCCAGCATACAAAGGCCACGCATATAATTAATAGACTGTATAAAACGTTTTGACATCTCGCACCTCATTCATATAAGTTTTCACTAGATACTTTCAGCTTTTTATTGTATCATATTTTAAGACACATGTAGAGATAGTTAAGAGAGGGTTTCCATCCTCTTAGAAGGAGACATGGCGCAATGAGCATTTTCTATTATGTACCAGCTGTCCTTGGCGTGCTGTTCATCGGTATCGGCACCTGGCATGGCTGGCGGCTGCGTGCCCTGACGAGGCATTGTACGGTTCCGGCAACGGGCACAGTGGTGCAGTTTGACGTACAGAAAAATAAAAGCGGCGATATGTATTACCCCGTCATCCGCTTTCAGGCGGGAGCAGAGCAGTATACGGCCCGCTATACCTTCGGCAACAGTGAGTGGAGCTTTGAAGCTGGCGATACCGTCGATATCCGCTACAATCCGCAAAAACCTGAAGAAATCTATTTGTATCACGAACAGACGACGCTGCAGCAGTATGCCAGTCCGTTCATGATCATTGTCGGCGGCTTGATATTTATTGCAACTTATTATATTACAATGTAAGGAAGTATAGTCATGACTGATTTTTCAAAACATATGACGGAGCAGACTGAGGTGAACGAAAAGGCCGTACAGGCCGCGGGAGATTTTCTGCAGGCTCTGGGACTGGACCTCAAACAACTCGGCATGGAAAAAACACCGTACAGGGTAGCTATGGCCTTTTCCCATTTCTTTTCTGGTTTGAAAGAAAATCCGGAAAACTGCTGGGGTGAATTAATCCCTACCCAGTCGGACGGGCTGGTTGCCGTACGCAACATCCGGTTTTATTCCATGTGTGAACATCACCTGCTGCCTTTTTTTGGCATCGTTCACATCGCGTATTATCCGGCAGAAGGAAAAATAGCCGGGTTTGGCCACTTTGCCGAAGTGGTAGACGTACTGGCCCGCAGACCGCAGCTTCAGGAACGGTTTACCTATGAAATATGTAAAGCCGTTCAGGATGGACTGGGGGCCAGAGGTGCCCTGGTCATCGTCCGGGGGACTCATTTGTGCCTTTCCATGCGCAATCATCTGGGCGGCGATTCAGATATTATTACCCAGGCCGGGCTGGGATGTCTGGCCGACGGTACCGATGCAGGGCATCAGGCATGGAAACTGCTTATGGAAGGGGATGCACAGGAATGACAAGACAACATCGCACGTATCACTGGAAAGATGGCAAGACTCTTACTGTCGGGGATAAGACATTGATTATGGGCATATTGAATTATACGCCCGATTCCTTTTCGGACGGCGGGAGCTGGAATGACGTGGATAAGGCTCTTCACCATATGGAAGATATGGTAGCGGCCGGTGCCGATATCATCGACATTGGCGCCGAATCATCACGGCCGGGATTTACCCCTATTTCGGCAGAGGAAGAGATCAGCCGACTGGAACCCATCCTGCGCCGCCTCGTATCAGACTGCCCGGTTCCCGTATCGGTCGATACCTACAAGGCCAAGACGGCACATTATGCCATGTCCTGCGGTGCCCACATCATGAATGATATATGGGGACTGCAATACGCCCCGGAACCGGGAGAAATGGCCGCCGTCGCCGCTGAATTCGACGTGCCGGTCATCGTCATGCACAATCAGGATGGGACGGAATACGGCGATATCATAGGCGATATGAAGGCTTTTTTTGCCCGCTCCGTAGCTATTGCCGACGCTGCCGGTGTCAGCCGTGATAACATTATTACTGATCCGGGAATCGGGTTTGGCAAGACGTTTGAACAGAATGTGTACGTCATGAAACATCTCCGCGAACTGACGGACCTGCCTTATCCGCTGCTTCTCGGTACGAGCCGTAAAGGGTTCATCGGACGCATCCTGGATCTTCCTGTGACGGAACGCATGGAAGGAACAGGTGCAACCTGTGTAGCCGGTGTACTCGACGGGGCGGCTATCGTCCGCGTCCATGACGTCGGACCTATAGCACGCATGTGTAAAATGACCGATGCATTACGGCCGGAATAGATGGATAAGGAGATTCCTATGGATAAAATAGTATTAAAAGGATTGCATTTTTATGGGTATCACGGCGTATTTCCGGAAGAAACGAGAAAGGGGCAGCCTTTTTCCGTCGATCTGGTCATGGAACTGGATACAAGCGATGCCGTACAAAGTGACAGTATTAAAGATACGGTAGATTATAGTGCCGTCTATACGACAGTACAGGAAATCGTCGAAGGCAGGCCATACAAACTGATCGAAAAAGTAGCTGCCGTTATTGCCGATACGGTACTTGATACGTATCACAGGATACAGGCGGTGGAAGTGACACTCCACAAGCCGCAGGCGCCCATTGACGGTCATTTTGATGATGTGACCTTTGTCATCAGGCGGAGCCGGTCGTGATCAGGGTCTATCTGAGCCTGGGGGCCAATCTGGGCAGACGGAAGGAAACGCTGCAGCAGGCGGTCCGTGCCATATCGGCTCTTGACGGGGTGCGTCTGGCTGCTGTATCATCCTTTTATGAAACTCCGCCCTGGGGAAAAGAGAATCAGCCGCCGTTCATCAATGCGGCAGCACTGGCAGAGACATCGCTCCCTGTCGTGGAATTTCTCCGGAAGTGTCAGGCTGTGGAAACGGCATTGGGCCGGGTACGGCACGAAAAATGGGGAGCCCGCACGATCGATATAGACCTCGTGTACAGTCCTGACGTGACCTGCCGGACCGCGGAGCTGACACTGCCCCATCCATATCTGACACAGCGGGCTTTTGTCCTCGTGCCATTGCAGGAAATTGCCCCTCATCTGACGATAGGGGGAACTGATATCGGACAACTGCTGATAAAGCTGCCCGAACGCAGGCAGATTATTAAAATAGAATAGGAGAAGATTATGGAAAAGATACTGATTGCCGATGATGAACAATTGATGAGGCAGCTGGTCATTGATTTTTTAAAACCAGAAGGCTATGAAATCGTAGAAGCTGCTGATGGAAAAGAAGCATTGGAAAAATACCGGTCAGAACATCCGGATCTGATTCTTCTCGATGTCATGATGCCTGGATACGACGGGTGGACGGTCTGCCGGGAAATCCGCCGGGAATCGACTGTACCTATTATGATGCTGACGGCGAAAGGTGAAGAAATAGACCAGCTATTTGCCTACGATCTGGGTGTCGATGAATATATAACCAAACCTTTCAGCCCCAAAATTCTCGTAGCCAAAATAAAAGCGCTGCTGCGCCGTGTACAGGCTGAAGAAGAACAACCCCAGGCGGCTGAAGGTGTATCTATTGACCGAGATGCCCGTCAGGTCGTCATCGATGGCAAAAACGTTGATCTCAGTCCGACAGAATATAAACTGCTCAACTATCTCATGACCAATGCCGGCAAAGCGCTGAGCCGCCGCCAGATTCTCAATAAAGTCTGGAATTATGAATATTACGGCGATCTTCGCACGGTCGATACGCATATTAACAGACTGCGCATTAAACTCGGTGACAAAGGATATGTCATTAAAACCGTACGTGGTTACGGGTACCGTTACGAAGCGTCGAAATGATGAAGATATCACTGCGCAAAAAAACATGCTTTTTCCTTGCTGCCTTTACGATTTTGTCGGCGCTGCTGCTCATGCTGGCTATCGGGATAGGTTTTAAGACTTTTTATCTGGAATACAGGAAGGACACACTTATATCTATGTCCAAGGATATCGGCCGCATGTACCACGAAGCCGGGACCGATAATGCAGAACAGTTCGACCGCCTTAGCCAGCAGAACAGTTCTGTCATTTATATCGTGGACAATCAGCATCTTGTGTATTCGTCCATGCCGAACCGGAAAGCTGTACTGGGAAGACCGTCATTCAAGGGACAGCAGGAATTTACTGCCCCAGGACTGAAAAGGCTCAATCCCGATGGGGAAGAGCAGCCGATGAAAGAGCCACGGCATGTCACCATCATGCGCAAACTGTTCAATGGCGAAGCCTTAAGCCAGGATGAAACTAATGAAATTTACATTGACGGCCGGGACGATCACATGCGATTCATCAGTTATATCTATCCTGTAGACGAAGACCGTAATAGTTACGTTATTGTTTCCCAACCGCTGGAACCACTGGAAGCGACCGTTGTCGTCGTGCAGAATTTCGTTGCATTGTGCGGTATCATATGGCTGTTTGTTGCCATCATCGGTTCCATTCTGTTTACCAATGCCCTGACGAAGCCGTTGATTCATCTGAAAAAGCTGTCTGTTGCTATGGCCCATCTCGACTTTTCCCATAAATGGATGAATACGCGCAATGATGAAATCGGGGAACTGGGCCAGAGCCTGAATAATCTGTCCGATCAGCTGAATACGGCCCTTACAGAGCTCAAACAGGCGAATAGCGAACTGGAAATACAGCTCAAAAAAGCCAACGAAGTGGAAAAGATGCGTAAAGAATTTATTTCTGCCGTGTCCCATGAGCTGAAGACACCGCTGGCCCTTATCCAGGGATATGCCGAAGGACTGGACAGTCTCGATGTGGATGAATCGACGAGGCAGCATTACTGCAAGGTCATACACAGTGAGACGATGAAGATGGATCATCTGGTGAAGGACCTGCTCAACCTGTCACGGCTGGAAACGGGGACGTTCCGCATTGATATGACGGAGTTTGATTTCCGGGCTCTCGTAGAAGAAGCGCATTGTCGCTTCGAAGGGGTCCTGAGGGAAAAAGAAATTCAGTTTTCGTGCTGCCTGCCTGAAGAAATGGTTGTCTACGCTGATCCGGAACGCATTGATACAGTCCTTAGCAATTTCCTTTCCAATGCTATCGACTATACGGAAAACGGACGACGTATTATTCTTTCTGCCGTCCGTTCGGGAGACCGTTATACCATAAGCATCTACAATCAGGGAATCCAGATACCGGAGCAGGACCTGAGCCGCGTCTGGGAACCGTTCTATAAAGTAGATGCCGCCAGGACCCGCAAATCCCAGCGTATTTTTGGCGGTCATGGTCTGGGCTTGGGAATCGTGGCAGCCTTATTGAAACTGCACCATGAAACGTATGGCGTGTACAATGAACCAGACGGCGTGACATTCTGGTTTACCCTGAAAGCCTGCTGATTCGTTTCATTTGGATGACTGTCGAAAAATTGCTATGAACGGCAAATAAAGGAGGCCGCAGCAAAATGAATGGTTCATGTCATTATGCTGCGGCCTCATATTGCATTAAAACGACTTTTTTCCCAGCACGGGATGACTGCACGGCTTCAGCGTCAGATGGCCGACGAGATAGCCTGCTTCTTCCAGGGGAATATCTTCCCGGGAACCATCGTGTTCATACACGCAGAGTGGATGTTCCGTGCCGACTTCGCCACCGGGCAGATAGATGTATTCGTTATTTTCTTTATCGCCGAAGATGAACCCGGCTAATAGATGTTTCTGGGCAATCTGGCTCATGGTTCTTCTCCTTTATCATCAAATGTAATTTCCAGCAGCTGGCAGTCCCGGTAATCGGCAGAGACGAGCTGCAGCAATGTCCCGTTATATCTGCGGGGAAACATGGTGTTGGGCTGCATGCCGTGGAGATGGCCGAACACGCACAGAGGAACGTGATACTTTTCCAGAAGCTCTGTAAAACCGCTGGGTCTTGTCAGATCACAGACCGGCGGGTAGTGGAGAAGCAGAATTGTGTGCTCACAATTCAGTGCTGCCGCTTCCTGCAGGCACCGTTCGACGCGGAGCAGTTCCCGGCGGTAAGGTTTGGCGTCTTTTTCTTCATGGTAGTGGATGTCGCCGGGGCAGACCCAGCCATGAGTACCGCAGACAGCGATGCGGCCTTCGTCGAGAGTGACGGTGCTGCCGTATAAGTAGTGCATGCCCTTTCCTTCATCGAGGCGGTTTAACTTGCCGGCACTTTCCCACCAGTAATCGTGATTGCCGCGGATGATATATTTCGTGCCGGGAAGTTCCCGGATTTCGTCGAGATCTTCCTGAGCTTCTTTAAGATGCATGGCCCACGATGTATCACCGGCGATGAGGACGACGTCGTCTTCATGGACACGGCTGAGCCAGTCTTCCCGGATCCGCTGCCAGTGATTGATCCAGCGGGGACCAAAGACCTCCATGGGCTTTTTAGGCGGATTGCCGGACAGATGTAAATCACCGATTGCAAATAAACGCATATATTATTTCCTTTCCGATAAAATGGTACGCAGTTTTTCTATAACCCGCTGCTGATGTCCCTTGTTGGCGACCTGGGCAATCATATATCCTACGTACAGCGGATTGGTAAGAAAACGTGGGACTATTTTGACAAAGAGCCGGCTGTCACCGGGAAAATCGTAGAAAAAGATGTTATAGCTTTCGTTGCGCCACACGAAATCGTGGATGAAGTAGTGGGCGACGAGCTGCATATAGCGAACGAACTCTGGCAGTTTTTCCTTGTTTTCAAGAATCAGGTTGACTTCATAAAAGCCGATGATGGGACGGGTTGAAAGATTGATTTCCAGACCGTCTTCTTCGATGATGGGCGTCCCCAGGAGATGGTAGAGCTTGATGTCGTCATGATAATCATAGTTTTCAAATCCGACTATCTGGGAATGGGGATGATGAATAGTTCCACCGGACATGTAACCGTGATTCCTGTAAAAAACGACGGAACGGAAGCGCCCCATTTCTTTGACCTGCTGCCACTTTTCCAGACCGAAATCGATGAGCTTTGTGGCATAATCCGGCGTATATTCACAAAATTCACCGTCGCAGTCGTCACTTTCGATGATTAGTGTCTGCCAGGAATCCTTGAGGACCGGATAGGCATTTTCCAGCCATATCATGTGTCCCCGCGTTTCCATGATGTTTTTTAAATGTGCCACATCGCAGAACGGGCAGTACGACGCGTCGCGGTGCACCGTATCCGGCTTTGTCCTGCCCAGGTCCAGATTGTATATCAATGTATGTAATGACGGATTGTGTTCCATTATGACGGACTCCTTTACTAATACCTACCGTATATTGTAGCATAGAGATACGCTTTTTCAAATACGATATATGGCAGGGGATGTGGTATAATATAAAGCACCGGAGCCAGACTGGCATTCCGGTGTGATTACATTGAAAAAACAGAGGTATGAACCGTTTATGACGATACACAACGAAACAGCCCATGACTGGCCGCAGCTGCTGCTCGGCTGGTTCCGGACTCACCGCCGTGACCTGCCCTGGCGCACTTCGCCGCGTGATCCGTATAAAGTATGGGTTTCAGAAATTATGCTGCAGCAGACGAAAGTCGAAGCCGTCCGGCCGTACTATGAAAACTGGCTGGATCATTTTCCTACGGTGGCGTCCCTGGCCAGTGCCACCCAGGAAGAAGTGCTGCGCCAATGGCAGGGGCTGG
>NZ_DGRS01000044.1:0-9942 GCF_002391155.1 Megasphaera sp. UBA4382
TCGCTATCCGCGAAGGCGGCCGTACAGTAGGCGCCGGCGTTGTTTCCGAAATCGAAGGCTGATAACCCCTGTATTACCTATGGGAAAAATAAAAAAGCATCTGCGACAATCGTTGCAGGTGCTTTTTTTTATTGCACAATGGATGATTAATCTGTTATAATAAAAGTATAATCTTATATAATATAATAATATCAATAAATTGTAAACCCATTTTATAATTATTTTACAACTATGGGATTGATAGCGAATCGAATATACGTGTTGGAGGTGTGAAAATGGATACATGTGACCGATTCCTGGGATGTATGCTTGGTGGTGCAGCAGGCGATGCATTAGGATATATCATCGAATTTGACGATTGGTATACTATCCGGAAAAAATTCGGGCCTTATGGATTGCGGACGATACTGCGGCTGGATGCCAATGGGAGAAAAGGCATCATCTCGGATGATACACAAATGTCTCTTTTCACTGCCGACGGACTACTTTGGGCTGCTCATGATGAATTGGCGCCAGAAGAAGGTCTGTACCGATCGTACATGCGTTGGTATTATACACAGACAAAGCAAGTCATTCAACCGGATCAGTCTGCCTGGATGACAAGGCAGGCCCATGAAAAAGAATGGGATTACGATATGATGGGGGAAGAAGATTTATATGCCCGGCGGGCACCGGGGAAAACCTGCCTGTCCGCTCTGGCGGGAAGTGGCCGGACAGACAGCCTCTATGCCGATAATGACAGTAAAGGCTGTGGTTCCATAATGCGTGCCGCTCCTGTGGGTTTGTTTTATGCAGGTGATCCGGAAAAGGCTTTTGACGTAGGTTGTCAGTCAGGGCGTCTGACTCATGGGAATCCTACGGGATATCTGGCAGCAGGAATGCTCAGCGCGTCCGTTTCCCTCCTCAGCCAGGGAAAGGAATTAGCCGATACACTGCCAGAAGTCATGCGGATATTACAAAAACATGAGCATTATGAAGGTGTAAAGCGAGCAGTTATCCGGGCCATCGATGAAGCCGTGACCGATAGGGAAGCCTGGCGGGCTATGAAACGGATCGGCAAAGGCTGGGTTGCTGAAGAAACGTATGCTCTGGCCATTTATTGCCTGTTAAAAACAGGGACGTTGAAAGATGCCGTCATTATGGCTTGTAATCAGGATGGAGACAGCGACTCGTGCGGATCAGTCTGCGGCAATATGGCAGGTGCTATGTACGGGGCTGATGCTGTGCCGCGCAGCTGGTCTCACAAATTGGAATGTGGCGGCCTCGTCACCAGCCTGGCCCAGAATCTCTATAAAATCCACGAAACAGCGAAACAGAAGAATTGAAAGTCGCTAAAATAATTCAAAAATAACATAATATGTGTCTAGTTAATTATTTGACGATATTGACATTTGTGTTATGATAGTAATAAGTGCCCATGCTTGTTGGATATCACTGAACAGTGTAAATTGGAATGCCCGTTTATTTGGCGCTCCCGGCTGGGTAAAATGAATTTGAGGCGAATAAGAACATGATACAGACGCAGGTGAATACTACTGCAAGCACAGTTAAGACAAGACATCCATACAAAACGCGTGAAGGCGGAGCGACTATTACTATTTTTGTTCCGTACAACTGCCGCAATCATTGTCCCTTCTGCATCAATAAAGAAGAATATTCCCATCCAGAAGGTTTTTCGGCAGAAAAGATATGTCATAGCATTGAAATGATGAATCAGATTACGCCCTATTGTGATTATGTGTTTACTGGTGGGGAACCGTTTGCCAATCTGGACTCTCTTCAGATGATGCTCGATAAGATTCCCACAACTCACAAGGTGTATATCAACACGACATTGCCCGTTTTTGAATTCCAGACGGAAGATGACATTGTCAATTTTACGAAACGCAATAAAGACAAGATTACATGTATCAATGTATCCCGGCATATGCAGCATTATGTCGTAGAATCCAATGATTCTCTGCTGAGTCGGCTGGCGGTTCCCTTCCGCATTAATTGCGTGCTTTACAAAAACTATCCAGCCCAGGAACTGGTACCGTATCTGGAACGGTTCTACAAAATTCCCGGCGCTTCTGTGCAGTTCCGTTTCGATTACACGGCGACGACTCCCGATAATCTGTATGATGAACAAGGTGACCGCATTCTCCATGATTTGAAACAGATTGCCACTTATACGGGCCTGGATGGGTGCCGCATGCGTTGTGGATTCCATTTTGATTATAAGGGAATGGAACTGACCTATCATAAGACGCTGCCGTATAGTACGATTGTGGAAACAGATCCTAAGACAGGAATTACCTATGATATATTGTACGATATCCTGATTAAGCAGAATGGAGATATCCATTCTGACTGGGATGGAACGCTCATGGATGTAGACGCGTACCGTAAGGTCGTATTTGAACCATATGACCTCAAATGGCTGCAGCGCAGCCGTCCTTCCCGGTTGTCCTTTGTCAAAACTGCTTGTGCCGCAATTTGAAAAATCCCGCTGTTATCTGAATGGTAGCAGCGGGCCTTTTCTTTTTCTCTACTAGGATTCACATGCAGAGTATGATAGAATATTTTATATGTATATTTGCAGTGAACACAGGAGAGGAGAGAGAGCTGTGGCAGTAACCGTCGTATTTGGCAGGGCCGGCAGCGGAAAGACTGCCCGATGCCTGGAAGAAATCAGGAATTGGTCGAAAGATGGCGGAAAGGCTGTTTTGCTCGTACCTGACCAGGCTACGTACAGTATGGAAAGACGGTTTGCATCCACCATGCCGGGTCATGGATTTATGGGAACCCAGATTTTTGGATTTTCCCGGCTGGCATTCCAGGTCTTTCAGGAACGGAACAAAGAACATGCGTCGTTATCTGAATTGAGCCGCAATATCGTACTACAGCGTCTTCTAAGGCAGCACGGCAATGTATTGACTGTCCTTCAGACTGCCGCCTCGCAACCTAATTTTGTGACGACTATGGGCCAGTTCCTCATGGAATGCCGCTCCTTCCGTATTACACCGGATATGCTGCGGAATGCGGCAGGGCTGATGAATCAGCTGACACTGTCACATAAATTGGAAGACATCGCTTCATTGTATGAAAAATACTTGGAATTTCTGGGAGAACATTTTGGAAATGCCGATGATACGATGACACTGCTGGCAAGGGAACTGCCCAACTATACGTTTATTCAGGGAGCACGGGTCTGGGTCGATGGATTTCAATGGTTCACGCCGCAGCAGTTGCAGATTCTGCTGGCAGCCGAAAAAGTGGCTGATTCGCTGACCATAACCTTGACAATGGATGCAGAACGTATTTCACAGCAGTCCCGCCATACGGCTTTGTATCACCGCCCCTGGGAAGTGTATCAGAGTCTTCTCCGCATTTTTCCCCATTTGGAAACAGAGAACCTGCCCAATCCGCCATGCAAGGGAATACGACAGTTTACCAGGCATTTCTTTCAGTCCGTTCCGGATACACAGGACGTGCCGGTTAAGGAACTCATTGTTTCAGAATGTTCTGATCGCGCGGCTGAAATGGACGCCATTGCCAGACGCATTGCCCGTCTCGTGCAATACGGATACCGGTACAGGGATTTTCTGATACTCACCCGGACTAGCAATATGTATGATGCGCTGGGAGAACGGATATGCAAGTCTTATGGTATACCGTGCTTTACTGATTATCGGCGTCCCATGGCATCTCACCCTGCCGCAGAGGCTGTTGCCGCTTTTCTGGCACTGCTACGGTCCCACTGGTCACACGAGACAGTGTTCCGCCTTCTCAAAACGGATTTATTTCCTCTGGACCGGCATGAAGTGGATATCCTGGAAAATTACTGTCTGGCCAGCGGTATCAGCAGCCGGCAGTGGCTGAGCAGCCGGGAATGGACCTATTACCCACAAAAATATATGAGCGATGATGTAAGTCAGCATCCGGAAATACAGGAACGACTGCATCAGGTCAATGAAGTGCGGCAGCGTGTTCAGCAGTATATACTTCCTTTCTGGCAGAAGGCACAGGGAGAAAAAAATTTGCGTGACTGGTGTACCCTTTTATTTACTTTTCTCCAGTCTATCCATGTTCCCGATACGCTGCGGCGTTGGAAGGAAGAAGATGAAGCAGTCCAGCGTATGACAGAAAGTAAAGAACATGAGCAGGTATGGAAAAAAATGCTGGCATTCATGGAAGAAATGACGGCCTTGTGCGGAGATGATGTGGTCAGTCTGGAAGAATTTTCCCAGATGGTGGAAGACGGCCTGAAGACGATGACGTTCAGCATTATTCCGCCGACACTGGATCATGTGACGATTACGTCAATCGAACGAGGGTATACCGGCAGTGGACGCATTGTGTTTTTATGTGGCATCAATGATGGGATTTTTCCTCAGCACAGCGGCGATGAGGGACTTCTAAGTGACGTAGAACGGCAAAGCATGACAGAGGCCGGCGTGACGTTGGGGCCGGGGAGCCGGTTCCGTTCCCTGCAGGAAAAATTCCTGTTTTATCTGGCGGCCACCCGGGCCAGAGAACGGCTATATATCAGTTACGCGCTGGCTGATGAGCAGGGCGAGGAGCTGACGCCGTCTTTGTGGATCCAGCAGTTGATAGATAAAGGATATATTGCTGGCCTTCGAAAGGAAAGCGGAGAAGCTTCTCCGGCATCGGCTGCGGAGTATATCGTCTCTATGCCAGCAGCGTTGAAATATCTGCCAGTTATGCTGCGTCCGGCTGTAGAAAATAAAAAAATAGATTCCGTATGGTGGTCCTTGTATGACTGGGCGTTGCTCCATGGATGGAAACAGGTAACCGTACGGGCTGTGCAGGGCTTGTTTTATCATAACCGGCCGGAGCGGCTTCCCTATGAAACCGTACGCCGCCTCTATGCTCCGGAAGGGAGGATTGTCGGTTCCGTTACCCGGTTTGAAAGTTACCGTCAGTGCCCGTTTGCGTATTTTTCGCAATATGGGCTGGGCCTTGCCGAACGGCCGGTGCAGCATTTTTCGGCACCAGATCTGGGAATGCTCGTCCATGAAGCACTGCGCCGTATTGGAGAAAAACTGCTCACCGAAGGACGGCAGTGGCAGCATTTGCAGGATGAGGAAATAGGGCCGCTGTGTACGTCCATTGTAGAAGAGTTATCGCCGAAGATACAAAACGATATTCTCATGTCCAATGCGTATTTTATTCAAATCCAGGGAAGACTGATCCAGGTTCTCATCCGGACAGTGCGGCGTTTGTGTGAATTCAATAAGTCTTATGATTTTCATACGACTGCCGTGGAAAAGGGATTTGGACAGGGGAAAAATGCCTGGAAGGCTTTGCAATTTACGCTGGACAATGGGCTGGAGGTCATCGTGACCGGACAGATTGACCGCATTGACACACTTCATGCAGACGATACGGATTTTGTCGTTGTCATCGATTATAAATCGGGCAGTACCGTACTGGATTTGCAGAAAATTTACATGGGACTGGAATTACAGCTCCTGACGTATATGGATATCGCCTTGAAAAACATAGGACCTCAGGCCGCCCCGGCAGCTGTACTGTATTGCTATGTGCGAAGCCGGAAACTTTCAGAAAATCATTTGCTCAGCCAGGAGGAAAAAATCCGGCTATACAATAAAGAAAACAAATTGAAGGGCTTTTATCTGGACAGTCCTGACGTTATCCGGTATATGGATACGGCTATGGACGCATCTTCGTCATTTCTTAATGTGCGGCTCAATAAGAACGGCAATCTGAGTACAGCCGGATATAATGTATTTCCCTATTCCTGGTGGCAGAAAGTGCTGAAGGTGGCTGAAAACAGGATTCATGCCATTGCTGAACAGATGGGCAGCGGCGATATTTCCATCCATCCGGTCCTCTTTGGAACACAGAGCCATTGCCAGTATTGTCCGTATCATCCGTTCTGCGCCTTTGATCCTCATACGCAGGACAACGCCTATGATGCGGCCGGTAAATTGAAAAAAAGCGATATTATTGTCCGCATTAATCAGGAAGGAGACGATGCGCATGGCATGGACTCATGAACAGCAGGAAGCAATCAACAGCCGGGGACAGACACTTCTATTGTCGGCAGCTGCCGGGAGCGGCAAGACGGCTGTCCTTGTAGAACGTATCATACGCCGTCTTCTGGATCAGATAGCCCCGGTGGACATAACGGAAATGCTGGTCGTCACGTTTACCAAAGCAGCTGCTGCCGAAATGAGGGAACGGATTGCAGCGGCACTGGCCAGTAAGCTGACTGAAGAAGATTCAGAAAGGGCGGAACGGCAGCTGGCACTCATGCCTTCTGCCCATATTTCTACTCTTCATTCTTTTTGTCAGGCCGTTATCCGGAGATATTTTTATAAAATTGATGTCGATCCCCGGTTTACCATTGCCGGAACGGAAGAATTAATCCTGCTGCAGCATCAGGTATTGGAGGATGTCTTTTTGTCTTATTATGAAGATCCGGATAAGGCTCAAATCCTCTATCCACTGGCGGAAATGTTTGGCGATGAACACGGCGATGACATCCTGATGGAAGAAATCATCCGTATATATCACTTTTCCCGCAGCCTGCCCTGGCCGGATGCCTGGCTGGACAAGGCTGTGGCCGATTATGCCGTGGCCGATGATGCCAGACTGGATGATCTTCCCTGGTGCCAGCCCATCAAAAAAAGGGCCCATAGTCAGATCAGCAGCATCCTGGAACGGTTACGGCAGATTTTACCCGGACTGGAGGCCCGGCCGGCACTGGAAAAAGGATATCAGCAAATACAAAATGAATATGTTATGTTGCAGTCGATTCAGGATAAGACTTCGTGGGAAGAACTGCGGCAGGCTGTACGGGCTGTCAATTATGACCGCCTTGCCAGTCTGCGTAAGCTGGACGAAGACGATAAAGAATTTTGGGAACAATGCAAAAAGGTACGCACGTCATGCAAGAAGCAGTTTACGGCCATGCGGGATATGTGGTTTGTGCCATCGGGCAGAGACTGGCTGGATGGATTGCGCAGCATGGAGCCGTATATTACAGGGCTGGTGCAGCTGACAAAAGATTTTGCCGAAGCTTACGGACAGGCAAAGAAGGAAAAAAGCTGGGTCGATTTCAATGACCTGGAACATTTTTGCCTGCAGATACTCCTGGACCCGGTTTCAACGCCGGAACATATTATCCGGTCTGATGCGGCAGAGGAATTGCGCCACACGTTTAAAGAAATCCTCATGGATGAATACCAGGATACAAACGGCGTCCAGGAAATGATAGCACGGCTGATAGCCTGCCCGGATAACCGTTTTATGGTTGGGGATATCAAACAGAGTATATACCGGTTCCGCCTGGCAGATCCTACATTATTTCTGGAAAAATACCGGGCGTACAGCCGGGATGACCGGGCGGAGCAGCGCTGCATTGACCTGGCCCGTAATTTCCGCAGCGACAGGCATATCCTGGAAGCCATCAACGACGTATTCAGCCGCATTATGACGACAGAGACAGCCGGTATGCCTTATGGTGAACGGGAACGGCTGTACGCCGGCCGTAAGGAATGCACCGACGATTCCTGGCTGGGCGGTACGGTAGAAGTCCGGTTACTCGATACAGGAGGAAGTGATGATACCGGTGCAGAGGATGATCAGCCATCAGAATTGGTTTCTGATGAGCTGGCCGGGGACGGGGAGGACGAACGTACGGCATTTGAAAAAGAGTGCCAGATGGTGGCCCGATGCCTGATAGACATGAAACATTCCGGTCAGTGTATCCAACGTAAAGATAGTTCCATGGAGCCCGTTTCCTGGCGCCATATGGTTGTGCTGCTCCGTTCACTGAAAAATAAAGCACAAGTCATGGCCCGGATTTTTCAGGAAGCGGGAATCCCCGTATATGCCGATGAAAGCGGCGGGTATTTTGCCGCTATAGAAGTACAGGTCATGCTGGCTTTGCTGCGATGCATCGATAACCCGGAACAGGATCTTCCCATGGCGGCAGTCCTCCGGTCACCGCTGGTCAAAATGGATGAGTCGGCCCTGGCCTGCCTTCATCTGACAGGAGACGGAACATTGTGGCAGAAACTGCCTGCATATGTACAAACGTTATCCGATGAGGATGCCACTCCATTACGGGATTTTATGCGGCATCTGGAACAGTGGCGGACGTTCAGCCGGCGCGCCAGTGTTGCCGAATTATTGCAGCGGCTGTATGAGGACACGGGGTATATCCATTTTGTCGGAGGTATGCCCGGCGGTGCCGTCCGGCAGGCTAATCTCCGGGCTCTGTATGAACGGGCCCGGCAATATGAAGAAGCGGGATATCGCGGATTATTCCGCTATCTGCAGCTCATCGACAAGATGCAGGAAGACGAGCTCGATCTGGCTCCGGCCAAAGTACTGGGAGAAGGGGAAGATGTTGTACGCATCATTTCCATCCACAAAAGTAAAGGATTGGAATTTCCTGTTGTCGTCGTAGCCGATATGGGGAAACAGTTCAATGAAACAGACATTTCCAAGGACATACTGCTCCATAAATCTTTAGGGATCGGCCTGCGGCAATTTGATACGGAATGGCGGATTTCTTATCCTGACTTCATTTGGAGCGGTCTGAGGGAACAACTAGCCTGGGAAGGACGGGCAGAAGAACAGCGCGTACTCTACGTTGCGATGACCCGGGCACGGGATAAACTGATCCTGACAGGTACTGTCAAAGATATGGGAAAAGCCTGGAAACACTGGCAAAAAGAAGGCAGTCCATCGGAAGGAAAGTCATATCTCGATTGGCTCATGCCTCTTTTTGCAGGGGCGGATCAGTGGAAACAGACCAATGAAAAGGTTATGGCGGGACTGGAAAGTGACGAAATGCACGGCCTTTGGCGCCTGGCTTTATATCACCAGATTCCGACTTTGGAAGAAGTGGCACCGGATATATCCCTTGATTCACCGTTGCAGCAGGTGCGCCGCGGTGAACCGGTAGGAGCCCTGATTCCCGGCTGGATGGAGCAAACCTTATCCTGGCACTATCCGTGGCCTAAAGCGACGGGGACAGCAGCCAAGTATTCTGTCTCTGAAATCAAAAGACAGTATCAACTCCAACACCAGGATGAATGGGAAGAAGAACGGGAACTGGCAGCGACGGGGGCCGGGGCAGACCGTGAGGAAGACGTGTTTGGCCGGCTGCCGGCATGGATGGATGGAAGGGAAGAGGAAGAAACGGGCGCCCGCCGTGGTACGATTGTTCATAAAATCATGCAGTATCTGGATATCAGGGCTGACATGAACCGGAACGATATAGATGCACAGCTCCGGTCCTGGCAGGCTCAGGAATTATTTACAGCAGAAGAAGTATCAATGGCCTATCTGCCGCCAATCCTTGCGTTTTGTCATTCGCCGCTCAGCCGGCGCATGGCGTCGTCAGACCGCATACTCCGGGAATATCCGTTCAGCATCCTCCTTCCTGCCGGCGGTCTCCTGCCGGACGCAGAACCGGGAGAGGAAATACTGGTGCAGGGCGTTATCGACTGTTTATTCCGGGAGGGTGATGGATGGGTATTGATTGATTATAAGACAGACCGTCTCGATGATGCGGACGCCTTTATCAAACGGTATGGCGTACAGATTTCTCTCTACAGGCAGGCTGTAGAAAAGATCAGTGGCCGTCCCGTACGGGAGGCCTATATGTATAGTTTCCGCCTGGGAACGGCGATTCGTGTAGAATAGGAGTATATCATGAGTGTATTTGATATTGTAGGGCCTGTCATGATTGGCCCTTCCAGCTCGCATACGGCCGGTGCTGCGCGTATCGGTCTCATGGCGAGGAATATATTAAAGGACGAACCGGTAAAGGCCATGATTACCGTATATGGGTCGTTTGCCAAGACTTATAAAGGCCATGGGACAGATAAGGCGCTGGTCGCCGGCCTCCTGGGTTTTTCAGCGGATGATACCCGGCTCCGGGACTCCTTTTCCATA
>NZ_DGRS01000001.1:0-4891 GCF_002391155.1 Megasphaera sp. UBA4382
TCCGCCAGCTCCCGGCCTTTAACGAAGGGCTGGAGAACCGCTGGCACCGCTGTATGCAGGAGTCCGTCACGTACAAAGAGGCACTGGCTGCCATCAAGACCCGCCGCTATGCCTACAGCCGTCTATGCCGCATGGGAGCTTATACGCTCCTTTCACCCAGCCGCAGTCTCATGGACCAGTCATACCAGCTAGGACCCCAGTATGCCCGGCTGCTGGCCTTATCTCAAAAGGTATCTCCCTATATAAAAGAAATAAAGAAAGAACTGCCTGTCATCACCCGCATCACAGCCGCCGATTCTCTTTCCCCACTGGGCCGGAAACAGCTGGCACTGGACCTGCGCTGCACCGATATGCAGTACTACTGCTTCCATGGCACTCAGGCCCGCCTGTCGCGGCAGGATTATTATCAGTCTCCCCGCATACGCTGACACATTTTCCTTCTAACCCCCATGTTGTCAATGTGGATTTTTTCTGATATGATTAGATTTGTTTTCTATACCAGCAAATCAATTTCACGTTGTGCAAAGGAGGAGTATTTCGTTGTCTATACAACTCAATATCTATCAGACGCTGGCTGCGGCCATCCTGGTGTATTATGCCGGCGTTTTCCTGCGTATAAAAATTTCTGCCCTCAGGACGTACTGCATTCCTGCCCCGGTCATCGGCGGCATCTTGTTCGCAGTCCTGAACTGCCTGCTGTATACACAGGGCATCTGGTCTTATGAGCAGGATACAGTCATGCAGAACGTTTGCATGATGCTGTTCTTCACCAGCGTCGGCTATACGGCCAGTCTGAGCCTGATCCGCCGCGGCGGCATCATGGTCTTTAAAATGGCTGTCATCACGACAGTACTCATCGTCATCCAGAATATCCTGGGCATCAGCCTGTCCTCCCTGTTCGGCCTCAGTCCCTATATGGGGCTGGCAACCGGCTCCATTCCCATGGTCGGCGGTCATGCTACAGCGGCTGCCTTTGGTCCCCTCCTGGAAGAAATGGGGCTGGGCAGCGGCGCTACCATCGCCGTCGCCGCAGCTACCTTCGGCCTCGTCGCCGGCGGCCTCATCGGCGGCCCTGTCGGTGAACAGCTGGTCCACAGACACCACCTGCACAGTCATGCCGATACGGAACGCCTCGACCCGTCGGTCAGTCAGGAAGAAGTAGACAAATTGTCTTCCATCGCCAGCAGCAAAGAAAAAGCGGCAGAAGTCATCAAGCAGGAACACATCACCGGCCAGTCCATCAACAACCATCATTTCATGAATGCCATGGCCCATCTGTTCCTGGCCATGGGGCTGGGAACACTGGTCAGCGGATTCCTGAACAGCCTGGGACTGATTTTCCCGGCTTATATCGGCTCTATGCTGGTCGCTGCCGTTATCCGCAATATTTCCGATTTTACCCATGTATATAAGGTGTACCAGAGAGAAAGCGAAGTGCTGGGCAATCTGGGGCTCACAGTCTTTCTGACCTGCGTCCTCATGAGCCTCAAATTATGGCAGCTCAGCGATCTGGCCGTGCCCATGATTGTCATGCTCCTGAGTCAGGCCGTCATCATGGCCCTCTTTGCGTATTTCGTCGTATTCCGCATGATGGGCAGGGATTATGAAGCAGCGGTCATGACGTCCGGCGTCTGCGGCTTCGGTCTGGGTGCTACACCGAACGCCATCGCCAATATGACGGCCATGACAGAATTATTCGGCCCGGCACCGACGGCATTCTTCGTCATCCCCCTCATCGGATCACTCATCATCGACCCGGTCAACGCATCGGTCATTACGATTTTTATCAACCTTTTCCATTAATCTGTTCATCGAGCTGCCTGCGCCAATACGCGGCAGCTTCTTTGTCCATGGGAAGCCCTGTTCCCGTTTCCAGTATGCGGATATAGTTGCGGATGCCTTCCGTGTATCCGGTCCGGGCAGAACGGGAAAACCAGACGGCTGCCTTTTCCGGATCCTTTTCGACGCCAAATCCCTGTTCATAGAGCTGGCCCAGATTGTTGGCCGCCGGCCCGTCACCGCCTTCAGCAGCCAGCCGGTACCAGTAGGCTGCCTCTGTATAATCCCGGGAAACACCTTTTCCCGTTTCATATAAATATCCCAGATTATTCTGGGCAATGACATTGTCCTGCTCCGCCGCCTGTGTATACCACATGGCGGCTTTTTTATAATCGGCTGTCCCGGCGTAGCCAAACTGATACATAATAGCCAGATTGCATTGTCCGTCGGCATCGCCGTGGCGGGCAGAGCGTCCATACCAATATACGGCCAGCTCGTAATTCTGCACGACGCCGCATCCTGTTTCGTAGAGATGTCCCAGATTATTTTCCGCTTCGGGCAGTTCCTGGACGGCCGCCCGGGCATACCAGTACGCAGCCTTACGGATATCCGGTTCTGTTCCCAGACCGTGTTCATACTGATAGGCCAGATCATACTGGCATCGGGCATCACCGGCCCGGGCGCCCATGCCATACCAGTACAACGACAGCTGCAGCAATTCTTCTTTTTCTTCTTCATAGGCGGCAAAGAAATACTGGTCGCCCACTTCGCGCTGGGCCTGTACCTCTCCCTGAAAAGCCTGTTTTTCCCATTGCCACAACGTCCGTCCCATCAATATATCTCTCCTTTCTATTCTGTACCTGATTGTACGGACAACGGCCTTTCTTGTCAATGTTTCCGGCAGCGGCAGCACTCGCAATGAAAAAAAAACAAAAAAGTTCAATTTTTTCTTTTTGTCTTATTGACTTTTTGACTTTTATGGATATAATGATAATTGAACTTAGTTGTTCACTACTTTTACATGCAACTTACGCCCTACGTAAGGAGGTCTTAGTATGGGAAATGAAAAATATACGCAGAAGGTCATCGAAGCGTTCCAGACAGCGCAGCAGATAGCCGCCCTGCATTACAATCAGGAAATTACGTCCGTCCACGTTCTCATGGGACTGGTCAAGGAACCGGAAGGCCTGCTGGCCACGATTTTTAAAGAATGCGGCACCGATGTGCCTATGCTCCAGGCCCGGCTGGAACAACTCCTGAAAAAGATTCCGTCCGTCCAGGGACAGAGCCAGCTGACCATGGCTGTAGAAATGGCCCGTGTCATCGGCAAGGCCCAGCAGTATGCCGAATCAATGCACGATGAATACATCAGCACGGAACATCTGCTCCTCGGCATCGTCGAAGAAAGCGACAGTGACGTACAGACGCTGTGCCGTGAATTCGGTCTGGCCAAGGACAAAATCATGTCCATTATCCGGGCAAACCGCAAACAGAATGTCAACAGCGATAACCCGGAAAGCAATTACAAAGCACTGGAAAAATACGGCCGCGATCTGACAGCCGCTGCCCGCAAAGGCAAACTCGACCCGGTCATTGGCCGTGATGATGAAATCCGTCGTACCGTAGAAATCCTCTCCCGCCGGAGAAAGAACAACCCCGTGCTGATTGGTGAACCGGGCGTCGGCAAGACAGCTATTGTCGAAGGGCTGGCCCGCCGTATCGTATCCGGTGATGTGCCGGAATCACTGAAGAACAAGACACTCTATTCCCTCGATATGGGCTCCCTCATTGCCGGTGCCAAATACCGTGGTGAATTTGAAGAAAGACTGAAATCCGTCCTCAATGAAATCGCTAAATCGGATGGTCAGATTCTGCTGTTCATCGATGAAATCCATACGGTCGTCGGCGCTGGTGCGTCCGAAGGCTCCATGGATGCCAGCAACATCCTCAAACCGATGCTGGCCCGCGGTGACCTGCGCTGCATCGGGGCTACGACCCTCAACGAATATCAGAAATACATCGAAAAAGATGCCGCTCTGGAACGGCGTTTCCAGCCGGTCATGGTCGATCCGCCGTCTGTGGAAGACACCATCACCATTCTCCGTGGCCTGAAATCCCGTTACGAAGCCCATCACGGTGTCCGCATCCGTGATAAAGCACTGGTCGCGGCAGCCGTTCTCTCCGACCGCTATATTTCCGACCGTTTCCTGCCCGATAAAGCCATCGACCTGGTCGATGAAGCTGCGGCGAAACTGCGTACGGAAATCGAATCCATGCCGGCTCCCATTGATGACCTGACTCACAAGATCATGCAGCTGGAAATCGAAGAACAGTCACTGAGTAAGGAAACGGATGACGCTTCGAAAGAACGTCTGGAAAAAATCACCGCCCAGAAGAATGAACTGAAAGAAAAAGAAGACGCCCTGAAAGAACAGTGGGAAAAAGAAAAGACCGCTATCACCCGCACCCAGGCATTGAAGAAAGAAATCGATGCCACCAAGAATGAAATGGAAAAGGCCGAACGGGAATACGATCTGGGCAAAGCTTCGGAATTGAAATATGGCAAACTGCCGGAACTGCAGAAACAGATGGAAGAACAGGAAAAGTTCATGGATGCCCACAAGGATTCCCAGCTCCTGAAGGAAGAAGTCGGCGAAGAAGATATTGCCGGCGTCGTCAGCCGCTGGACGGGTATCCCCGTTTCCAAGATGATGACAGGCGAACGGGAAAAACTGCTCCACCTCGATGATACGCTTCATCAGCGTGTCGTCGGCCAGGACGAAGCGGTCCGTGTCGTCAGCGATGCCATCATCCGCGCCCGTGCCGGTATCAAGGACCCCAACCGTCCCATCGGCTCGTTCATCTTCCTCGGCCCTACGGGTGTCGGCAAGACAGAACTGGCAAAGACACTGGCAGAAGCCCTCTTTGATGATGAACGCAATATCATCCGTATCGATATGTCAGAATACATGGAAAAGCACACTGTATCCCGTCTGATCGGTGCGCCTCCGGGATATGTCGGTTATGATGAAGGCGGCCAGCTCACCGAAGCCGTACGCCGTCATCCCTACAGCGTCATCCTCCTCGATGAAATTGAAAAGGCTCATCCCGA